>JALYLW010000071.1 GCA_030774055.1 Acidobacteriota bacterium | reverse complement strand
CCGCCTCAGCGCGGGCTCGCGTCGGCGACCCGCAACTCGCGAGCGTGGCGATCGGCGCCTGCTTCGCGCGCACGGCGAGCTATCCCAGCGGGATCGACTGGGTGGTGATGGCGTTCTATCCGCGCGGCAGCCGCTAGCCGCTCCCTTACAATCCAACCATGGGCTCGATCCTCGTGGGAACCGCGGGTTGGTCTTACAAAGACTGGGAGGGCGTGGTCTATCCGCCGGGACTGAAGCGCAAGCAGCATCCGGTGGAGTACCTGGCGCAGTTCGTGGACTGCATCGAGATCAACTCGAGTTTCTATGGGCACACCCGCCCCGAAGTCGCGAAGTTGTGGTGCCGCAAAGCGGCGGCGGTGAATCCCGAGTTTCGCTTCACGGCAAAGCTTTACAAAGCGTTCACGCATTCGCCCATCGCGGTGGTGCAACCGACCTCTTCCGAGACGATCCGCGCGACCGAGAGCGACGAGCACGATGCCAAGCAGGGGCTGGACGTGCTCGCGGCGGAAGGGAAGCTAGGGGCGCTGCTGGTGCAGTTCCCCGTCTCGTTCAAGAACACGAACGAGAATCGCGACTGGCTCGACGCGGTGATCCAGAAGTTCAATGAGTATCCGCTGGTGGTGGAGGTGCGGCACTCGAGCTGGAACAACGAAGGCATCCTGCGCTACTTCGCGGAGAAGGGCGTGGCGTTCTGCAACATCGACCAGCCCAAGCTGGGGAAATCGCTGCATCCCACCGAGCACGTGACCTCGTCGGTGGGTTACGTACGGCTGCACGGGCGCAACTACCGCGAGTGGTTCGATTCGGATAACCGTGACGACCGCTACAACTATCTTTACACCGCGGACGAGCTCGAGGGTTGGAAGGAACGCATCATGCGCATCGCGGAAAAGGCGGAGAAGACCTACGCGGTGGCCAACAACCACTTCCGCGGACAGGCGGCGGTGAATGCCATCCAGTTGAAGCGTCTGCTGGGGCAGCCGGCGAAGGCGCCGGATGTGCTGGCCAAGCAATATCCGGAGTTGAAGGAGTGGGCTGAGATCGTACCGGCTTGAGGAAACCTGGTCCCAGTCATAAGCGGCACCGCTGGCACGCTTGGTGAATTTTCGTACCGGCGGAAGGAACCTGGTTTGTAACGCGATTTTTACAACCCATTTACAAAACAAGATGAACTTTTCGCACTAACCCTTCGTCTTCTCTAACGTCTGATGTAGCAGCAGGGGACGGAAGCGCAGAGGGAGGCACAAGATGGACGCAAAATGGAATGATGTGGTCGATCGCACGGCAGTCCGGCTGACCTTGACGATGGTCGGATTCGGCGCGTGGCTGGCACTCGTAGTGGGCCTGTTAGCAGTGGCCTAATAAAGCGCGACACAACTCGAGTTCTGGATAACGGGAGGCGCGGATAAATCCGCGCCTTTACGCTTTCTGGTGGGATTCTCGATGTTTGCAGAGCGAAGCTCTCCGGCGGGCAACGGCGGGCCAGGAGGGTTCATAGATCCTCCGCTCGGGCTAAAGCCACTCGCGAATGATGACGTTCTCGAAAGATGACGTGCGTAAGGGATGATGTCTTCGGGGGATGGCGTTCTTGTCTAGGCCTTGGCGGCGACTTCGGAGTTTGACTTGGCGTAGTGGGAGTCCACGTAGTCTTCGAGGATGCGCATGAACTCCTCGGCGATGTGGTCGCCCTTGAGCGTGACGGTGAGGCGGCCGTCGACGAAGACCGGCGCCTTCGGATCTTCGAACGTTCCCGGCAGTGAGATGCCGATGTTGGCGTGCTTCGATTCTCCCGGGCCGTTGACCACGCAGCCCATCACCGCGACCTTCATCTCTTCCACACCGTCGTACCGCGACTTCCAAATCGGCATGTGCTCGCGCAGGTAGCGCTCGATGTTCTCCGCCAGCTCCTGGAAGTAGGTGGAGGTGGTGCGTCCGCAACCGGGACAGGCGGTGACCTGGGGAGTGAAGCTGCGGATGCCAAGCGATTGCAAGATCTGCTGCGCGACCAGGACCTCTTCGGTGCGGTCGCCGCCGGGCGCGGGGGTCAGCGAGACGCGGATGGTATCGCCAATGCCTTCCTGCAACAGCACGCCGAGCGCGGCGGTGGAAGCGACGATGCCCTTCGCGCCCATGCCGGCTTCGGTGAGTCCCAAGTGGAGCGCGTAATCGCAGCGCGCAGCCAGCGGACGATAGACATCGATCAAGTCCTGCACTCCCGAGACTTTCGCGCTCAGGATGATCTGGTCCTTCCGCAGGCCGTGTTTCTCAGCCAGTTCGGCGGAGCGCAGCGCGCTCACGATCATGGCTTCCATGGTGACCGAGCGCGCGTCTTTCGGTTCGGAGAGGCGCGAGTTCTCGTCCATCATCTTGGTCAGCAGCTGCTGGTCGAGTGAGCCCCAGTTCACGCCGATGCGCACCGGTTTCTGGTTCTCGACCGCGACTTCGACCATGGTGCGGAAATTGTCGTCGTCCTTCTTGCCGATGGAGACGTTGCCGGGATTGATGCGGTACTTGGCCAGCGCCTTGGCGCACTGGGGATACTTCTTGAGCAGGAGGTGCCCGTTGTAATGGAAGTCGCCGATGATGGGCACGTTGACGCCCTGCATGCGCAGCAAGTCGTGGATCTTGGGCAGCGCTTCGGCGGAGGCGTCATTGTTCACGGTGACGCGGACGAGTTCGGAGCCGGCGCGCGCGAGCGCGGCGATCTGCTCGACGGAGGATTTCACGTCGGCGGTGTCGGTGTTGGTCATCGACTGGACGACGACCGGGGCATCAGAACCGACGCGCACCCCTCCGACGTTCACGGTAACGGATTGTCTGCGCTTGATCTCTGCCATGGATGTACTGATTTCACTGATTTTATCATGCGTTGGCGCTTTCCCCGGGCGGTAGCGACACTCGTATTACACTGGTCAGACATGCATTTTCTGCGGTCCATCATGATCGTGATGCTGCTGGCGGCGGCCGCCACGGCCCAGGAGTCGTCGTCCTCCAAAGGGGCGCAGGCAGCCGCGCCTGCTCGGGCGCGCGAGGCACTCACGGCCAAAGCCAATGCCGGCGACGCCGGCGCGGCCTTCGTGCTGGGCAACATGTACGAGCACGGCAACGGCGTGCCGCAGAGCGCGGCGGAGGCGGTGAAGTGGTATCGCAAGGCGGCTGTCTTAGGGAACGCGACGGCGCAGTTCAACCTCGCGCTCATCCTCGCCAAAGGACGCGGCGTCGCAGCCGACCCGGTGGAAGCCGCGAAGTGGTACCAGAAGGCCGCCGCGCAAGGCGACCAGCAGGCGGCGATCAACCTGGGCATCCTGTATGCGCAGGGCAAGGGAGTGAAGCAAGATGGCGCGGAAGCGGCGCGCTGGTTCCGGTTGGCGGCCGAGGCGGGCAATCCCATGGCCGAGTACAACCTCGGCTTGCTGTACTCCGAGCAGCTGTATTCGGAAGGCAAGACGGAAGCCGACGACGACCGGCAAGCGGCGCTGTGGCTGGGCAAGGCCGCCGAGCATGGAGTTGTCGCCGCGCAGAACAACCTCGGCGTGCTCTACGCCGATGGGCGCGGGGTGGAAAAAGACCTGGTGCAGGCTTACAAATGGTTTGCGCTGGCGGGCGAGGCCGGCGACTCGAACGCGGCTGACGCGGTGCAGGCGCTCACGGCAGAGATGAAGCCGGAAGAGATCGCGCAGGCGAAGCGGCTGGCGCAGGAGTGGGTTTCCAAACACTCACGGTAAATCAAATGAAAGCAGGGGGAGGGGAGGAGAGGAGGTTTTTATTTCTTCTTATTTCTTTCTGCTTTTCTTCTATCTCTCTGTGATTTCTTTTGTTTTCTGGCACCCGGGCAAAACAAGACCAAGAGAAGTAGGAAGGCTTTTCCTCCCTTCCTCCACTCCTCCTGTTTTTATTTCTCTCTGCTTACGGCAGGAACTTTCCCAGGCCGGGCAATTTCGCCAAGTCGTTATAGATCACGACCACGGCGAACAGGATCAAGAAGACGAACGCGGCCTGGTAGATGCGTTCCTTGATGCGCGCATTGATGTCGCGCCGCATCAGGCCTTCGATGGCGAGCAGCAGGATCACGCCACCGTCCATGATGGGGATGGGCAGCAGGTTGAAGATGCCCAGGTTCAAGCTGATGGCGGCGGTGAGCAGGATGAGCGGCAGCCATCCTTTGCGCTGCGCGGCTTCGCCGGCGGCGCGTCCGATGCCGATGGGGCCGTCGAACTGCTTGATAGAGACTTTGCGCTGCACCAGCTTGCGCAGCAACTCAAAGATCATGCCGGAGAAGCGGATGTTGGTCTCGACCGACCGGCTCACCGCCGCGGTGAACGGAAGACGGTCGACGCGCAGGCGGCCGGGCGCGGAGAATCCCACGCGGTAGTACTTCTCGCCATCGCTCTCCTCACTGGAAGCGAGCACGGGCTTCACAGTGAGCTTTACCTGCTGGCCGGCGTTCTGGGCAGCACCCTGGGGAACGCCGCGGAGCACGGTGAGCTCGACCGGATTATCTTTTGCCTTCTGCAGGTAGAGCTGCACGCCGACCAGCGACTTCACCGCCTTGCCGTCGATCTGCACGATCTCATCCCCGGGGAGCAACCCGGCTTTGGCGGCGGGCATGTCTTTCTCCACGCTCTGCACGCGGACAGTGTCTGCCGGGGCCCAGCCCGGGTCGCCCGGCTGGCGCGTCTGCTTGTCCGACGGCACCGTGATCTTCAAGGGCATGATGGCGGCGCCACGTTGGACAGCGATCTCCACCGGCTGGTCCACATTCAGCAACATCTTGAAGCTGAGATCTTCCCAGGTGGGGTTCTGTGTGTCTTCGACGCGGACGATGCGGTCGCCGACCTGGAGTCCAGCGGCTTCCGCGGGGGAGCCTTCGACCACCCATCCGATCACGGCGGGCTCATCGAGATACGCGGGGTGCTCGTAGTGCACCATGAAGACGCCGGTGAGCAACACGACGGCAAGTGCGATGTTCATGAACGGCCCGGCAAGGGCGATGACAAAGCGCTGCCAGCGCGGGTGTGACATGAACTCGCCGGGATCGCCGGTGGTGGGCTCGAGCGGGTTCTCGCCGCTCATCTTCACGTAGCCGCCGAGCGGCAGCGCGGAGATGCGATAGTCGGTGTCGCCCCGCGTGAAGCCGAGCAGGCGCTTGCCAAAGCCGATAGAGAACGTCTCCACCCGCACGCCGAACAGTTTGGCGGCGGCGAAGTGACCGAATTCATGGATGAGGACGAGGAGGCCGAGGACGGCGATAAAAGCGACGATTGCGATCAAAAAACTCATAAGACTTCAGTTTCCTATGCCAGGGCAGGACGGCCAGCCCCGCGCTGCGGGGCCGCTTTCGTGGCCACCACGTCGCGCGCGACGCGGCGAGCCTCCCGGTCCATACCCAGGACCTCCTCTATAGATTCAGGACGGCGTGCTTTCGTTTCATCCAAAACGGTCTGGATGGTGAGCGGGATGTCATTGAATTGTATTTCCCCGGCAAGGAAAGCCGCTATAGCAATCTCGTCGGCGGCGTTGAGGGCGACCGTTTTGGCCCCCCCGGCTTCGGCCGCCGCGTAGGCCAGGCGCAGGCAAGGGAACTTCTCCAGGTCGGGCGGCTGGAAGTCGAGCCGCTTCAGCTCGTGGACGGGGAACGTAAGCTCGCTCGCGATGCGGTCGGGATAGGTGAGCGCATAAAGGATGGGCAGACGCATGTCGGTGACGGAGAGCTGCGCCAAGATGCTGCCGTCCACGAACTCGACCATGGAGTGGATGGTGGACTGCGGATGCACGATGACCTCGACCTGCTGGGGCGGCAGGTTGAACAGGCGGCAGGCCTCGATGACCTCGAAGCCTTTGTTCATCAGCGTAGCCGAGTCGATGGTGATGCGCTGTCCCATCTTCCAGGTGGGATGGTTGAGCGCCTGCTGGATGGTGATATGCGCAAAATCTTTTTGCGGCGTGTTCAGGAAGGGGCCGCCAGAGGCGGTGAGCCAGACTTTGCGTACCTCTTCGAGCTTGCCGCCGCGCATGCACTGGTGGACGGCGTTATGCTCGCTGTCGATGGGCAGCAGCGGTTTCTTGTGCCGGCGGGCTTCCGCGGTGATGAGTTCGCCGGCAGCGACCAGACACTCTTTGTTGGCGAGTCCGACGGACTTGCCGGCCTTCACCGCGGCGTAGGTGGCTTCCAGACCGGCGACGCCGACGATGGCGCTGACCACGAAGTCGGCTTCGGGGTGGGTCGAGACCTGGACCGTCCCGGCGGAGCCGTGAACGATGGCAATGTCTTTGTTCTTGCCGCCTTCGGTGGCCAGACGTTGCTTGAGTTGTTGAGCGGCCTGCTCGGTCGCCATCGAAATGACTCTTGGGCGCCAGCGCTGGGCTTGTTCGAAAGCGGCGTCCACATTCTCGCCGGCGGCAAGAGACACCACGGCGAAGCGGTCCGGGTAGGACTCGACAATGGAGAGCGTGCTGCGACCGATGGAGCCGGTCGAGCCCAGGATGGCAATGCGTTTCATGGGTTGACGAGCAACGATCAACGGGAGAAATAATCGCGCGTTAACAGCAATATTAACATCCCGACGGGCGCGGCCAGCAGGAGTGCGTCGATGCGATCGAGGACGCCGCCGTGTCCCGGCAGCAGGGTGCCGGAGTCCTTCACACCTGCGCCACGCTTGATGGCCGACTCGGCCAGGTCGCCGAGCTGCGCGGCGATGTTGAGGCCGACGCCGAGGACAATCGGCACCCAAGTGGGCACGTTCGTTTCCGCTTCTCCTAAGTACCTGGGCAGCGCGTACTGGACCAGCGCCCAACACACAATGACGGCGAAGACAAGCGAGGCGACACTGCCCTCGATCGTCTTCCCCGGGCTGATACGCGGCGCTAGCTTGTGCTTGCCGAAGGCACGACCGGCGTACATCGCGGCGATGTCTCCCACCCAAGTCACGATCAAGACGATGGCCAGCAGAGCGCGTCCGTCGGCCTGCGGCCCGCCGCCTTCCATGCGCCGTATCGCTACCAGGCACGCGAGTGGGAAGGCGATGTAATAAAAGGTGAAATACGAAACCGCTGCAGCGGGCAGCGCCTCGCGCAGTTCCGGCTTGCTCAACCCGAGAAGCAGGAAGACAAGTGGAATAAAAAAGATGCCGCCGATTGTGAGTAGCGCGATGGCGTCATCAGCGTAGCGGTTGCGCGCGAGAAAGAGAGCCATCGTGGCGAAGCCGACCGCGACGAGGGAAACCGTGACTCCGCGATAGGGCGCCATGCCGGAGGCCTCGGCAAGTTGCAGGAACTCACTGGCGGCGAGGGTGGCGACCAGGCCGACAGTCAGCACGACCAGCCAGTCGGGAGCGAAGAAGATGTCCGCCAAGACGAGCGGGATGAGGATCACGGCGGTGAGGACGCGCTTCATGTTTGCGTAGACCAGCGGAAGGGAAGATAACACGGAGGCCGGACCAGGAAACCTGAGATGCTTCGGCGCTGCTCGCGCGCCGGAGAAAGCGCGCGCTCGCGACGCTTCTCAGCATGACCCTTCTTAAAGTGTGAGCGGGTAGCCTAGTGCAGCCCGCTGGGCGGATCGATGAGGCCACCGTAGCGGCGTTCGCGCTTCTGGTACTCGGCGATGGATTCGAGCAGGTGGCGTCCGCGGAAGTCCGGCCAGAGCGTGGGCGTGACGTAGATCTCGGCGTAGGCGCTCTGCCACAGCAGGAAGTTCGAGAGGCGCATCTCGCCCGAGGTGCGGATGACGAGGTCGGGATCGCCAACGTGCCGCGTGTACAAGTTCTTGTCGATCAACTCTTCGGTGATCTCGAGGTGCTCCACGCCGCCATTCGACATCGCGTGGTCGAGGATGGCGCGGAAGGCGTCCACCATCTCGGTGCGCGCGCCATAGTTGAGGGCGAGCGTGAGCACCATGCCGTCGTTCTCACTGGTCTCTTCCGCCGCCCACGCCATGCGTTCCTGCACTTCGAGCGGCAGCTCGTGGCGGCGTCCGATGTACTTCAGCCGGATATTGTTGCGGTTGAGCGTGGGGACTTCGTCCTTCAGATACTTGCGCAGCAGGCGCATGAGGAAGTCCACCTCGCCCCGGGGACGGCGCTTCCAGTTCTCGGCGGAGAAGGCGTAGAGAGTGAGCGCCTCGATGCCCACGCGCGCGGCGGTCTCCACCGTCGAGCGCACGGCCCGGACGCCGGCGCGGTGGCCGGTGATGCGCGGCATGTGGCGGCTCTTGGCCCAGCGGCCGTTGCCGTCCATGATGATCGCGATGTGTTCGGGGAGCCGATTGGGATCGAGGCGCACGTACACCTCGGCTTCCTTGCGGTCTAGCCCTTCAGGGACTACTGTGCGCAACGCATACCTCTCAAACCTCCAAGTTAAACCTTTCCTCAGGGCCGCGCAACGAACGATGAACCATCCTGATACCGGCCTGGTCTGCGTCCTATGCCTGCGGCGGGTGCTAAAATCGGGGCTTCCGGTAGTCCCGTGCAGGCGACCATCCATGTTCCTGCCGGAAACAGGCCACATTCCCCGGAACTGCATCTAACCGAAAACAGTGTTGCTGCTGACTAAAACCCGCGACGCCCGCCGGCTGACCATCCTGCGCTGGACGGCGGTGCTCTGCCTGCTGCTGATGGTGTTCGCAGCGACGGTCGAAGCGCGGCACTCCCACTCCACCGATCGCGACGCGCAACGCTGCAGCGTCTGCGTGGTCGCGCATTCGCCCACGCTGATCGCGCGGGTGGCCACGGTAAAGCCGATCAACGTAAGCCAGCCGCTGGTCACGCTCTTCGAGGCGCCGGTCGTCTCGGCACTCTCGCACGACTCGCTCTACATCCGCCCTCCGCCTTCTCCTGAATCGCTCTAGGCCCCCAGCTTAGGCCGCACCCAAAAATCCAGATCAGGAGAAAGACATGCCTACGTCCACGCGACGGGCGATTTTCCATTTTGCTGTGGTGTTCACGCTGGCCGCTTGCTTTACCTCGCTTGCGAATGCGCAGGGGAGTTCGGGAACCATCGAGGGTGTCGTAAAAGACCAGACCGGCGCAGTGGTGCCCAACGCGAAGGTCGAGATCTCTTATCCGGTCAGCGGATATCGCCGGGAGACCACTTCGGGACCGCAGGGTGAGTTCCGGTTCGCGAACGTCCCATTCAATCCATATCACCTCACGGCGACGGCGACCGGATTCGCTCCGTTTGTAACCGACGTAGACGTGCGCTCCGCCGTACCCGTTCCGGTAGCGATCGGATTGAGCGTGACCTCTTCTTCGACCGTCACGGTGGAAGGCGACGCCAAGGACCTGATCGAGAACGAGCCCGGCTTCCACACCGACATCGACCGCGGCCTCTTCGACCGGCTGCCATTGCAGAGTCAATCGTCGCAGGTGAGTTCGCTGGTCACGCTGGCATCACCCGGCGTGGTGGCCGACTCGAATGGCCTCTTCCACGGACTCGGCGACCACGCGGAGAACTCGTTCTCGGTGGATGGCCAGCCCATCAGCGACCAGCAGAGCAAAGTGTTCTCCAACCAGATCCCAGCAGACTCCATCCAGTCGCTGGAAGTGATTGCGGGCGCGCCGCCGGCGGAGTATGGCGACAAGACCAGCCTGGTGATCAAGGTGACCACGCGCTCGGGGTTGGGGCAGAAGACGCCGTCGGGCAGCTTTACTACTTCCTACGGCTCGTTCGGAAGCACCACCGCGAACTTCGACCTGGCATACGGCGGAGACAAGTGGGGGAACTTCGTTTCCCTCGGTGGGCTGAACACCGGCCGGTTCCTGGATCCGCCGGAATTCCAAGTCATCCACGCGAAGGGCAACGAGCAGAACCTGTTCGACCACGTGGATCTGCAGGTGACCGGCGCAGATTCGTTGCACTTCAACGTGGGTTACAGCCGCTCGTGGTTCCAGACGCCGAATTCGTTCGACGCCGCGGCCGCGGGGCAAGACCAGCGGGTGAAGATCGAGTCGTTCAACTTCGCGCCGAGCTGGACGCATCTGTTCAGCCCGTCGACGCTGCTGAACGTGGTGACGTATGTCCGCCGCGACGCGTTCAACTACTACCCCAGCGCCGATCCGTTGGCGGACCTTACCGAGACGGCGACGCAGCGCCGAACGCTGCTGAATACCGGCATACGCGCCGATCTTTCCCACGTGAAGGGCATTCACAACCTCAAGGTAGGGGCGAGCTTCAACCACACCTTCCTGAATGAGTTCTTCTCCACCGGCATCACCGACGCGGGAGTGAACTCGCCGTGTCTCACAACCAATGCCGCGGGTGACTTCGTCGGCGCGGCCGACCCGAGCCTGACCGATCCGTCCCAGTGCGCGGGCGCGGGCTTCGAGCAGAACGTGGAGGCGAATCCGAATGCAAGCGCCCCGTTCGTCCCGCTGCTGGGATGCATCGACCTCACGCGCCCGGCGCCGGCCATCGCCGATGGCTGCGCCACGCCGAACAGCGCGCAGTTCCTGTTCAACGGACACACCGACATCAAGCAGCTCGCGCTCTACGTGCAGGACACCATCAGCGTGGGACATTGGAGTTTCAACCTCGGAGTGCGCGGAGACATCTACCGCGGCCTCTCCAGCGCGGCCCAGATACAGCCGCGCGTGGGCGTGGCCTACAACATCGCGCGCACCAACACGGTGTTGCGGGCCTCATACGCGCGCATCATGGAGACGCCATTCAACGAGAACCTGATCATCGCCAGCAGCAACGATCCGGTGACGGACGCGCTGTTCGGCGCGGGCTCCGGCGTGACTATCGCGGCGGGACAACGCAACGAATTCCATGCCGGCTTTCAGCAGGCGCTAGGGAAGTTCCTGGTGATCGATGCTGATTACTTGTGGAAGTACACGCACAACGCATATGACTTTGGCGACTTCCTGAGCACGCCGATCTTTTTCCCCATCGCGTGGCACAACTCCAAGATCGACGGCGCGTCGGTGCGGGTGAGCCTGCCGAATTATCACGGGCTCTCCGCCTTCGTCATGATGGGACACGTGAACTCTCGCTTCTTCGGGCCGCAGGTCGGAGGTTTGGGCACCGACCTGGGCGCCGGCGGATCGGTCTTCCGCATCGATCATGACCAGGCTTTCCAGCAGACGACACACCTCCAATACCAGCCGCGGAAGAACTGGCCGTGGCTGGCGTTCAACTGGCGCTATGACAGCGGACTGGTCGCCGGCGCCGTGCCGTTCGCGGTGGACACCACCACGCCGGTGGACTTGACGGTACTGACGGCGGACCAACAGATGCAGGCAGGCCTGTTCTGCGGGAACGTGTTCCCCACGTTGACCGCGCCCTTGATCACGTGCGCGCCTTCGCAGTACGGCTCGACGCTCATGAAGTTGCCGGCGCCGGGCACCGAAAACGATGACCACAATCCGCCGCGCGTCGCGTCGCGCCACCTCTTCGACGTGAGCGTGGGCGACGACAACCTGTTCCGCGGCGACCGCTACAAGTGGAGCCTGCGCGCCACGGTGATCAATCTGACGGATCAGAAGGCGCTCTACAACTTCCTCTCGACGTTCAGCGGGACGCATTACGTGACGCCGCGCTCCATGAACCTGGAAGTGGGGTTCCATTTCTAGCGGCCGACAACAAACGGCCTGGGCGGCCGGTGAAGGCCGCCCAGGTCTTTCCACTTCTCGCGTTCCCTATACAATTTCCGTGTCTGCAAGCGGTCCTTGTCCCTCCATTCGTCGCAGGAGTACTCCCATGAAAGCTCGCACTGTTGTCCTAGCTTGTGTCTTCAGCTGCGCCACTGTCGCCGTCTTTGGACAAACGCCCGCGCAAACGCCGCCGCCGCAGGTAGCGGCGCCAGCAACTGCGCCCGCGGCGAATGACGCCGCCGAGCAGCGGATAAGAGACCTCGTCGAGCG
>JALYLW010000070.1 GCA_030774055.1 Acidobacteriota bacterium | reverse complement strand
CGGGATACCCGATCGCTCATCGGGTATCCCGATCCGTAACTCGATGAGGACAAACCTGGATACCTCGAAGGGAGGGGGGCAGGGGTGTAACCCGATGCGCGGTCACCTCGCGCTGCTCTTGCTGCTTCTAGCGCGCGGTCGTGCGGGCAGGCTTGGGCAGTTCGCTACTCCAACGCCCGCTTCAACGCCGCGCGCGCCAGCAGGCGCGTGGAATCCAGTGTGGGTAGCGCGGAGTCCCCGGCCTGGACGAGTAGCGGGATCTCGGTGCAGCCCAGCACCACGGCGTCGCAGCCACGGTCGCGGAGTCCTTCGATCGCCTGTTGGAAGTACAGCAGTGACGCCGGCAAGAAGTTGCCGTAGACGAGCTCGTCCATGATGACGCGGTCGATCTCGCGGCGTCCGGCTTCATCGAGGAACTCGCACGCGATGCCCAGCTCGCAGAGTTTCTCCGGATAGACGCGCGAGCCGGTCAGCGCGTAGGTACCGAGCACGCCCACGCGCTTATACCCGTGGCGCTGCGCTTCCTTCGCGACTTCCTCCGCGATGTGCAGCCAGGGCAGGCGCGATTGTGGCGCCACCAGATGGAAGGCCGCGTGGATGGTGTTGTCGGGGCAGATAAGGAAATCGGCGCCGGCGTGCGCCAGCTTTTCCGCCGACGAGAGCATCAACCGCGCGACGCCCTCCCAGTCGCCTTTGGGATAGTACTGCTTGTACTCGGCGAGCGAGTGCGTGTGCATGGAGACTTCCGGATGGTCGTGCGCGCCGAGCACCGCCGCGCCTTCGATGCAGATGGTGCGATAACACAGCGCCGCGCCTTCCGCGCTGCACGCCACGATGCCGATGTGCTGGGCCATGATCTTACCGATCCAGCCTCACTTATCCGACTTCATTTATCAATTCTGGCGAAGAACTCGAGCTTTTTCTCCGCGGGCAGGAAGCTGGCTTCGAATGAGTTGCGCGCGAGCTCGCGCAGGTGGTCATCCGAGAGTTCAAACGCCGCCTGCGCCAGCGCGTACTCACGTGCGAGCGACGTCCGGAACATCGCCGGGTCGTCGGAGTTGAGCGTGACCATCACGCCGAGCTCGAAGTAGGTCTTGAGCGGGTGTTGCTCCAGGCTCGCGCAGCTGCGGGTGCGCAGGTTCGAGGTCACGCAGATCTCGACCGGCACCTGGCGCTCGACCAGCACGGCCATGAGCTCGCGATCCTGCCAGGCAGTGAGTCCGTGTCCAATGCGCTCGGCGCCAAGATTCAGCGCGCCCCAAACCGATTCCGGTCCGACGGTCTCGCCGGCGTGGCAGGTGAGGTGCAGGCCCTGTTTCCTGGCGTAGTCGTACTGCTCGCGAAAGAGTTCGGGAGCAGCTTGGCGCTCGTCGCCACCGATCCCCACGCCCACGATGGCGGCTCCGGGTCCGCCCGCATTCTTGAGACGCGCCGCGTCTTCGAAGACGCGCTGCACTCTTTCCGGACCGAAGTGGCGCACGGCGTCGACGATCCATAGCAAGGAGACGCCAAAGTCGCGCGCGCCGCGCTCGCGGCCGCGCTCCGCGCCGGCCAGGATGGGCGCGAACTCCTGCTTGCGCCAGTGAATGATCCCGGCTGACAAGTAGACCTCGGCGTGGACAACATTTTCCGCTGCCAGCTGCCGCATCAGCTCGTAGGTGATGAGCTCGTAATCTTCCGGGGTCCGCAAGCGCTCACTCACCGCTTTGAAGGCCATCATGAACCCGGTGAAATCCTGGTAACGGTAAAGCGCTTCGACCTGCTCGAGCGTGAGCGGCTCGGCGTCATGCCGTCGCGAGAGCTCCATCAATGTCTGCGGCTGCACCGCGCCCTCGAGATGCAGATGCAGCTCCGCCTTCGGCAGCGCGAGGATGAATGGCGAGGGCGTGAGCCGCTCGGCGTCAAGCTGCGCAAGGTTGAGTTGGCTAGGGACGGTTGGCATGTTTTCTAAATACGCCGGTCACGGACGCCGCGCGGCCGGGATCTTGTTCGCGGAGAACTCGCTGCGATGCCGGCCGTAGAGGAAATAGATGACCAAGCCGATAGCCAGCCACGCGAAGAAGCGCAGCCAGTTCAGGATGGGAAGTCCGGCCATGAGCAACACGCAAAAGACGATGGCAAGGATGGGCACGATGGGGCCGCCGGGCGCGCGAAATGCACGCGGACGGTCGGGATCCTTGTAGCGCAGGATGAGCACGCCGCCGGCAACCAAGGCGAACGCGAACAGCGTGCCTATATTCGACAGGTCGGCGAAGGTGCCGATATCGAAGAGTCCGGCGGGAAGGCCGACCACGAAGCCGGCGATCCACGTCGCGACGTCGGGGGTGCGGAACTTGGGATGCACGTGGCTGAACATCGCGGGCAGCAGTCCGTCGCGCGACATCGCAAACCACACGCGCGCCTGGCCGAGTTGGAAAACGAGCAGCGACGAGATCATCCCCAGCATCGCGCCCGAGAGCACGATGATGCGCACCCAGGGTTTGTTGAGCGTGGCGAGCAGGTTCACCACCGGTGCGGCAGAGTTCGAGATGGGGCTATTCCACATCTCCACACCGCAGTAGACCAGCACGACGGCCACATACAGCGTGGTGCAGACGATGAGCGTGGCGATGATGCCGATGGGAACATCGCGCTGCGGGTTCTTCGCCTCTTCCGCCGCCGTGGAAACGGAATCGAATCCGATATACGTAAAGAAGATGATGGCGCCGCCGGTGAGCACGCCCGGCCATCCGTTGGGCATGAAGGGCTTGTACTTCGCCGGATCGATGAGGTGGGCGGTGAAGCCCACGAACACCAGGATGGCGATGATCTTCATGATCACCATCACGTTGTTCGTCTTGGCGGATTCACGGATGCCGCGCACCAGGACCACGGTGAGCGCCATCACCACCAGGAACGCGGGCAGGTTGAAACCAAAGTGCCAGCCGGGATCGAATTGCGACGAGCCCGAGGGAAGATACGCGGGGAACATCCATTCTTTCGGCAGATGGATGTGGAAGAAATCGAGCAGGTTGACGAGATGCTCGCTGAATCCCACGCTTACCGCCATGTTGCTGACGGCGTATTCCAGGATGAGGTCCCATCCGATGATCCACGCGATCAGCTCGCCCATGGTCGCGTAGGTGTAGGTGTAAGCCGAGCCGGCGATGGGGATCATGGAGGCCAGCTCCGCGTAACACAACGCCGCGAACGCGCACACGATGGCGACGAGCACGAAGGAGAGCGCGATGGCCGGCCCCGCGCCCGGACGTCCGAAGGTGGGCGAGCGATGGATGAGGTACTCGAGCAGCGGCGCGTAGAGCACGCTCTCGGCGGTGAACTTCTGTCCCGCCATCGCCGTGCCGATCACGGTGAAGATGCCGGAACCGATGACGGCGCCGATGCCGAGCGCGGTCAGCGACCACGGGCCCAACGATTTTTGTAGCCGCCGCTCCGGCTCTTCCGACTCGGCGATCAGCTTGTCGATCGACTTCTTCCTGAAAAGTTGTGAGGGCAGGAAAGTTCTCCGATTGAGTAATTGGACAATCGGTAATTGGGTAATTTGAGTTCCGGGAACCAATTACCCGATCACCCAATCACCCAATCACCAATTCCTAGCGCTTCGAGGTGCCGCGCACCATCTTCTTGACCTTCTGCTTCTTCGAACCGCGATCGTAATCGCGCTTCTTCTTCGGCTCGCGCTTCTTGCGCGACGCGCGCTTCGCTTGCTTGCGTTCTTCCCGGCTCAGTTTGCTTGTGTTTGCCATGATTGCAGTGTTTACCCTTTCTTCTTCTTCGATGATCAGCGCCAATCCGCGTTCCGCGGCGGCGAAAGCAGCTTACGCCTTCTCCAGCTGCGCGAACTTCTCCACCAGCTTCTTCAATCCGACGCCGGGGAATTGTACCGTAATCTTCGCGTCTTCCCCGTCACCCTCGCGCTTGTACACGATGCCTTCGCCGTATTTCGGGTGGCGCACGCGCTGGCCGGGCTTGAAGCCGCGCTTGCCCGTCTGTTCCGGGATATCTGTCTTCGGCCGCGTGAACTTCTTGCCGCGCGAGGCGAAGAATTCCGCGATGTTGTCCATCGAGTTGTAGGCTGGGCTGCTTCCCTTGCCACCGCCGCTGCTGCCGCTGCGGGTGAGCCCCTGTTTTTTGCGCTGCGCGGCGCGCGCGTAGCCCACGCGCTGGTCGAAGTCATCGCCTTTCGCGTAGTCGCCGCCACCAAAATCGAAGTCGTCTGCGCCGGCGGCATAGGGACGGGCTTCGGTCTGCCGGCGCGCGCGCGTCGGAGAACCCAGGTCCTCGATCAGCTGGGGCGGGATCTCTTCGAGGAAGCGCGAAGGCACGCTGGCTTCGGGAAGGTCGGTGCCGTAGCGCCGGCGATAGCGGGCGCGGGTGAGGACGAGCGCGTTCATTGCGCGCGTCATGCCGACGTAGCAGAGGCGACGCTCTTCTTCCATGTCGTCGGGATCGAGCAGCGTGCGCGAGTGCGGGAAGAGGCCCTCTTCGAGGCCGGCAAGGAAGACGAGCGGGAACTCCAGGCCCTTGGCGGCGTGCAGCGTCATGAGCGTGATCTGCGCGCGGCTATCGAGCGAGTCGGTCTCGGCGACGAGCGCGGCATGGTCGAGGAACTCGGCGAGCGTCTCGCCGCGGTCGCGCGAATCCATGGCGGCGTTGACCAACTCGCGCAGGTTCTCGATGCGTGAGTACGCCTCGGGCGTGCCCTCTTCCTCGAGCTGCTTGATGTATCCGGTGCGGTCGATGAGGAACTTGATGATCTCGGGCAGCGTAGCAGGGCCGCCGGGAGTTCTGAATCCCTCTTCGGGCGCAGGCTCCGGCTCAGAAGTTTTGAGGCTTGAATCTCGAGTTTTGATTTCTTCTGCTGCTTCTGGTTTCCCCTCTGCGTTCTCTGCGGTCTCTGCGGTGAATGCGGTTTGGCTTGCGCGTTCGACGAACGTTCCCGCCAGCATCGCGCGGGCGTCTTCGATGAGGTCGCGGAATCCGCGCAGCGCCGCGAGGGCGCGCGGTTGCAGCAGTTGCGACTCGATGGCCTGATTCATCGCGCCCCAGAGCGGCAGTCCGGTCTCGAGCGCGATGCGCTCGAGCGTCTCCATGGTCGTCTTGCCGATGCCGCGCGTCGGCGTATTCACCACGCGAAGCAGCGCGATGGAATCGTCGAGGTTCTGCAGCAGCTTGAGGTACGAGATGATGTCCTTGATCTCGGCGCGCTCGTAGAACGAGAAGCCACCGACCACGTGATACTTCAACTGGTAGCGGCGCAGCGCTTCTTCGAACAATCGGGACTGGAAATTCGTCCGGTAAAGCACGGCCGCGCGCGGCGTCTCTTCTCCCTGCCCACCAGCCTCACGGAAGTAGCGCGCGATGTAGTCGGCGGCGAAGAGCGCTTCGTTCTCACCGTCGGGCGCTTCGTAGTAGCCGAGCTTCGGGCCACCCTGGCGCGCGGTCCACAACTTCTTGCCCTTGCGCTTGACGTTATTCGCCACCACCGCCGAGGCCGCTTCCAGGATGGGCTGCGTGGAGCGGTAGTTCTGTTCCAGGCGAATGACCTTGGCTTCGGGGAAATCCTTTTCGAACTCGAGGATGTTGCGGATATCCGCGCCGCGCCACGAGTAGATGGACTGGTCCTCATCGCCGACCACGGCGACGTTGTGGTGCTTGCCGGCGAGCAGGCGCATGAGCTCGTACTGCGGGCGGTTGGTGTCCTGATATTCGTCGATCAGCAGGTACTGGAAGCGGCGCTGATAACGCTCGCGGACCTCGGGCGCGTCGCGCAGCACGCGGACAGCCTCCAGCAGCAGGTCATCGAAGTCGAGGGCGTTGGCTTTGCGCAGCTCCTGACGATAGATCTGGAAGACCTGCGCGATCTGCTCGGTCTTCGGATCGCTCGAGGAGAGGAAATATTCCTGCGGATCGAGCATGTGGTTCTTCGCGTAAGAGATGCGTCCGAGAGCGATGCGCGGCGTGAGCTGCTTGTCGTCGAGCCCGAGCCGCCGGATGGCAGCTTTGACGACCGCCTGCTGATCATTCTCGTCGTAGATGGCGAAATCTTTGCGGAATCCGGAGGTCACGCTGCGCTGGTTTGCGCTTTGACGACCCGCGTCGTCACTCTTCACCAGAAGCGCTTCGATGTCACGCCGCAGCAAGCGCACGCAGAAACTGTGGAATGTCGAGATGACCGGCTGCGCCAGCGTGGTCGCGCCGATGAGCTCGTTCACGCGCTCCTTCATCTCGGCGGCGGCCTTGTTGGTGAAGGTGACGGCGAGGATGGAATCCGCCGGGATGCCGACGTTCTCGATGAGGTACGTGATGCGGTAGGTGATTGCGCGCGTCTTCCCCGACCCCGCGCCGGCGAGGATAAGCAATGGGCCGTCGACGGTCTCGACCGCCTCGCGTTGCTGGGGATTTAGTTTGTCGAGGAAAGACGGCATCATGCGCCTGTAGCGCCGGCGTCCCCGCCGGCTGTGTTGCGGGCCTCTGGCCCACAGCAGCCCACCCATTTCCAACCTTTGAGGTTCGCCTTCAATGGATTCGCCAGAACGTAGCTCACGGATCTCTCGAGCTCGCTCGCGTTACGAATCAGGTGGTCGTAGTACTCACGCTGCCAGAATATGCCGCGGCGTCCAAGGATTCGGTTCGCTTCCTCCGATGTATACGATTTTAGGCTGTGCATAGCAGAAGCCAGTTTCTTGCCGGGCAAGAGTCGAACAACCAGATGCACGTGATTGGGCATTACAACCCAAGCAATCAGCCGATACGATCGGCCGTCGAGGTGGTGGATTGCGTCCGCCACCGTCTTTGCGATCGCAGGCTGGGCGAGGAGGCATGCTCCGGCACCACGATCGAGGTACATCTCGATCCGGCGCAAGAGGGCCTTCTTCTTTTCTGATTTGTCATCACCTGACGCCTGCGCTGCTTCGACCTCAAGCTTCGTCAGCGCGGATTGCGGCAGGGAATCGCCCAACCGGAACGTGACGAAGTATGTACCCGATTCCATCTCCCAGTGCGGGAGGCGGCCACGATTGCGGATTGTCACTTCCCCATAGCGTGGGCGGGACGCCCCCGCTACAGCCGGCGGGACGCCGGCGCTACGTTCGCTCACGTGAAATGCTCCCGCTCCGCTTCCCGCACCGCCGCACACTCGGCGCACGGACAGATATCGCGCAAGTAATCCCAGGAATAGATGCCGTGCTCGTGGCCGTCATTCCAAGTGAACCGGATGGCGTACTTCCCCACCGCCTCGGCCTGCACCGGCTTCGCCAGTGGCTTGAACATCGGCAGGGCTCCGGGCTGCTGCTTCGGCTTTTCCCACGGCTCGCGATCTTCCTTGCCACGCTCGTCGTCACAGAGCGCGCAGGGGCAGGCCAAGCGCAGGTAAGGAAAGTCGTAGTGGGACTGATGGCCGTCTTTCCAATCGATGTCCACACCACTCCCGGAGGTCACGTTGACCTTCACGGACTTAGGATCAGGGGCGGTGGGCGGGACGGCAGGCATGGTTCAAGTATCGCATGGGGGATGCATGGCGCGCGTTTGCCGAATCCGCGTGAACTCAGGTAAAATCAATACTTTGGCGCACAAGTTCTGATCCTTCCTGGAGTGAGCAGTCATGGCAAGAGTGTGTGAGATCTGCGGCAAAGGGCCGCAATTCGGCAACAACATCAGCCACGCGCACAACGTGACCAAGCGGCGCTGGAACGTGAACCTGCGCCCGGTCCATGCCCGCGTCGGCAAGACGACCAAGCGCCTGCGTGTCTGCACCAACTGCATCAAGAGCGGGAAAGTGGTAAAGGCGTAGTTCTTTTATTTACATCTCGAGGCCGTCCGGCCGAGAGAGCCTTCTAGTAACGAAGAAGCCTCCTGAATCCAGGAGGCTTTTCCAATTTGTGGTCTGGCATGCCCAGTTGAGACTCACGGTGCAATCCCAAAGAATTGCAATGCGGAGGCGGGGGCGTCGAGATCCCCGGTGGTCCTGCCAAGAATGCGCGGATAGCGGAAGGCAGGCTGGGGGACGATGTGTCCGCCGCCGTGGACGGTGTACAAGACCGCTACGGGCGTATGGTCGCCACTCGACCAGGTGAGACTATCGACCGAAGTCGGGTCTTTCTCATGGCGATGCGGTGACTGAGTGGCCGCTGGCGCTGTGGTGATGCCGTTGCGCTGCGCGAATTGCGCGGCGGAAGCGCGTCACGAAACTCTTCCTGTCCGCCCACTGGTCGAACTCGTAGCCGGTCCATTCACGCATCATCTCGCCATCCATGAACGAGCCATGGAGGACAATGACGAGCGGCGCACCCTTGGATAGCTGTGCCGGCGCATAAGCGAGGTAGGTTCGATCACGATCGCCCACATGCAGCGTAGCGCGCTGGATAGTCGAACTGAGCGTCGGGACCTGTGGGGGAGGGCTGTACCAATAATACGAATACGCGGCAACGGCGAGCACGGTGGTGCCGCTCAGTACAAGAGCGGCCCACTTCAATACCTGTCGCATCATCGCTAGTCCGCCGAAGACGGAATCAGTCTTCCACTTCCACTTCCTCGCCCTTCCCGACCTTGAAGTTCGCGACGATCTTTTCCTGCACCACCGTCGGACACACTTCGTAGTGCGCCATCTCCATGTTGAAGCTGCCGCGGCCTTGCGTCATCGCATTGAGGTCGACGCCGTAGGTCAGCATCTCGGACATCGGAGCTTCGGCCTTGACGATCGTCTTGCCACCCTTGTTGTCCATACCCTGGATGCGTCCACGGCGCGAGTTCAGGTCGCCCATGATGGAGCCGGCAAACTCGTCGGGGATGGTGATCTCCACGTGCATGATGGGCTCGAGCAGCGCCGGCCGCGCCTGTTCCATGGCTTTGCGGAAGGCGATGCGGCCCGCGTTCCTGAAGGAAAGCTCGTTCGAATCCACGTCGTGATAGCTGCCGTCATAGAGGATGACGCGGAAATCGACGACGGGATACCCCGCGAGGTATCCGCGCGCCGCTGATTCGACGATGCCCTTTTCCACCGCGGGAATGAAGTTCTTGGGGATGGCGCCGCCGAAAGTGTCGTTGACGAACTCAAAGCCGCCGCCGCGCGGCATGGGCTCCATCTTTATCTTGCAGTCGCCGAACTGGCCGTGGCCGCCGGTCTGTTTCTTGTGGCGTCCGTGAGCATCGGCCTTGGCGCGGATGGTCTCGCGATACGGCACCTTCGGCGCTTTCAGCACCACCTCGGTGTGGTAGCGCTTCTTCAACTTCGCGACGATGACCTCGATGTGCTGCTGTCCGGTGCCCGCGATAAGGAACTCGTTGGTCTGCGGATCACGGAAGAAGCGCACCATCTTGTCTTCTTCCATGAGCTTGTGCAGGCCGTTCGAGAGTTTGTCTTCGTCGGCCCGCGTCTTCGGCTCGATGGCGAAGGTGATGGCCGGCTCGGGCAAGTCCACCTGCGGGAACTGGATGGGCGCGGCCTTGTCGCCCAGGGTATCGCCGGTGTGCGTGTCTTTTAATTTCGCGACCGCACCGATGTCGCCGGCGTGCAGCTCAGGCACCGCGTTCGCCTGCTTGCCCTGCATCACGCCGAGGTGCGCGAGCTTCTCGGAAGTGCTGCGGGTGAAGTTCTGCACCGTGGCATCGTTCTTCAACACTCCACTCACCACTTTGAAGAAGCTGATCTGTCCACTGAACGGGTCGCTGATGGTCTTGAAGACATACAGCGAGAGCGGCTCGCTATCGGACTCGTGGCGCACGGGCGGCTCGCCCCCGTTTTTCGAAGGAACGCCAGGTGTCGCAGCGCCTTTCACCGGCTCGTGTTCGCCCGGCGTGGGCGTGTATTGCACGATGAAGTCCATGAGGAAGTCGGTGCCCACGTTGCCGAGTCCCGAAGTAAACAGCACCGGGAAGATGCGGTCTTCCTTGATGGCATCGTGCAGCGCGGGGATGAGGTCTTCTTCCGGGATGGTACCTTTCTCGAAGAACTCTTCCAGCAACTCGTCTTTGCCTTCGGCGATAAGCTCGACCAGCTTCTCGTGCATCGCTTTGGCTTGCTCGGCGAGGTCGGCGGGGATCTCGCTCTCCTTGCCCTTGCCGCTGCCTCCCATCTCGTAGGTGTAGGCCTTCATGCGGACGAGGTCGACCACGCCGCTCAGCGATTTCTCCTTGCCGATGGGAAGTTGGATGGGGACGACGTTGCGTCCGAACGCGGAGACCAGCGATTCCATCACGCGGTCGTAGTCGGCGCGCTCGCGGTCCATGCGGCTGACCACGACCACGCGCGGGACCTTCGCCTCTTCCGCGTAAGCCCAGACTTTATCGGTGACGACTTCGACGCCGGCCACGCCATCGACCACTACGACGAACGACTCGACGGCCGGGATCACCATCTTCGCTTCGTGGACGAACATGTTGAAGCCAGGCGTATCGAGGATGTTGACCTTGGTGGTCGGAGAACCGGGATTGCCCCACTCGGCGTAAGCCACGCCGGTGGTCGTCGTCATCTTGCGGGCGATGGACTCTTCGTCCCAATCGGTGACGGTGGAGCCGTCGTCCACCCGTCCGAGTTTGGCGGTCGAGCCCGCGGTCGAGAGCATGGCCGAGACCAACGATGTCTTGCCGGCGTGAGAGTGACCCACGACCGCGACGTTACGGATGTTCGCGCTTTCGTAGACCTTCACAATGCAAACCTCATTTGTAGTCCCGCGGAGCGGGACAAGTAAGCCCGAGGCGAATAGGGAGCGCGGGGGCTGGAGTCCGGCGGGCATGCCGGACGGGAAGCGGAGAGAGGTTAGCACAGCCTGTAACACAGTTGTAGCGTGGCAGTCCCGGCAGCGGGCACCGGGCCGTCAGCGGGCGTTTCCGGTGTGGGGCCTTAGTCCCATCGTAAGATTTCTTCCCCCGTCACTGGCGCGTTGGCCCCGAGTCTGGCAGAATATCCCCCTCGTCGTCAGCGTCATATGCGTAAGGTCACAGCCAGTCTCGCGCTGCTCATAGTTGCAGTCGCGGTGTTTGCGCCAGTGGCGCACGCGACCGTGTTGCGCAACGCGCATGCTTGCTGCTTCAAGAAGCAGCAGAGCGGGCGGGCGGTGAGCCGCTCGACGGCTGCTGACCCGGCGCAGCACGCGTGCTGCAGCCTGGCAACGCTGCATGCCACGCCTGCTGCAAACAAAGCGCAGGGATCGCGTCCGCTGCCGGCGCACCCATTCGTCACCGAGTTCTATCCCGCCGCCGATTCTTCCGACGCCGCCCCCAACCAGGCCAACCGCGCTCCTCCCGCCAGCGATCCTTCCGAGTAGATCATTCCAGTAAGTCTTCGGACCTAAATCTTGGGATGCATCAGTGAGGCACGCTTGCGGTCGTTCCGAGCCATTGCGACTTGGGCAGTCGTTCTTTTACCAGGTCTTCTCTTATCCAGCGGTGCCTGCCTCGCGCAGTCCATCGAAGGCCGCGTCACGGCTGCGGGAAAAACAAACGCCGTGCCCGTTCCCGGCGCGCAGGTGAAGCTCGCGCGCGCGGGCGCGGACGCTTCCCACGCCCTCGCCGTTCATACGTTGACCACGGCAACCGACGCCGACGGCAACTTCCGCTTCCTCGGTCTCGAGGCCGGCGACTACGCCGTGACGGTCGAGCGTGAGGGCTATTACGCCGCCAGCTACAGCGCGGCACTGAAGCCGCGGCAGACGCTCGCGCTGAAGGTCGAGCTGACGCTGCGGGAGACGCTCGCGACCGCGGTGGAAGTAAAGTCGAGTGTGATCGAGCTCGACCCCGGGCAGACCGGCACCTCGCGCGTGGTGACGCACGAGATGATCGAAGAGATGCCGGCGCCGTTGCGCAAAGATGTCCCCACGCTCGCGCTGCAACTTGCGCCCGGCGCAGTGCTCAGCCACGACAACTTCGTGCACGTGCGCGGCAACGAGCTTTCCCTGCACGAGTTCATCAACGGTGTGTCGTTCCTCGATAACTCGCACCAGCACTTCACGCCGGGAGTAAGTCCTGAGATCTTCGGCTCCGCCAGCATCGTGACCGGAGGATTCGCGGCGGAATACGGCAACCGCTTCGGCGGCGTGCTCGACGTGACCACGCGCTCCGGCCGCGACCTGGGTGGGCATGGCTCCGTCTCGCTCGGACTGGGGACGGTAGAGAACCACGACGGCAGCGCCGACTACGGAGGCAGCAGCGGGCGCTGGGGCTATTACATCTTCGGCGGAGGGTTCAGCTCCGACCGTTTCCTGAATCCACCGCAGCCGGATGAGTTGCACGATTTTGGCTACGGCTTGCGCGGCGCCGGCCAACTCGACTACCAGGCCGCGCACGACAACTTCAAGCTGCTCGTCACCGGCGGAAGCACGCGCTTCGAGCTCCCCAACCTCACCGGCCAGCAACTCGCCGGCCGCGACGCCGAGCGCGACCTGGATTCGCAGACCGCCATCCTGAACTGGCAGCACACCTTCTCGCCCAAGGCGCTGGTGTCGAGCTCGGTATATGAGCGCACGGTCTTCGACCGGTTGCGGGGCACGCACGATCCCATCACCGAGGTGGGGGATGGCGGCCGCTCCACGCTGACCCTGGGAGTGAAGTCCGACGTGACCTTCGGCGTGGGCCGGCACACCATCAAGAGCGGTGTGGACGTCTCGCGGCTGCGGCTCGCGGAGCGCTTCCACTTCGATCCCCAGCTCGAACCGGTGGATATCGACCCGTTCGACTTTCGCGGCGGCATCTCCGGCGGCGAGGTGGCACTGTACATCCAAGACCACTTCACCTTCGCGCGCCACTTCACTGTGGACGCCGGCCTGCGCTGGGACCAGTTCGACCTGGTCGACACGTTCGCGCAGATCAGTCCGCGCATCGGCATCGCGTACCACGTGGAGAAGACCGGCACGGTGCTCCACGCCGCGTACAACCGGTTCTTCTCGCCGCCGCCGATCGAGTACCTGCTGATCGCGGCGTACCTGGGCAGCAACGCCGCCGATCCGGCGCTGCGCGTGGGCGATCCGAAAGCGTATCGCCAGCACTACTTCGAGGTGGGGGTGACGCAGCAGGCCGGCGCGAACGTGATCCTCGAGGTCGACGCCTACACCCACTACGGCGACAACAGCTTCGAGAACAGCGAGCTCGGGAACACGCGGCTGTTCGTCCCCACGAATTTCTCGCACGCCCGCGCGCAAGGGCTGGATTTCAGCGTGAACCTGCGCCGGCTGGAGAGCATCGGATTGAGCGCGCGCCTGCAATACAGCGCGGCGCGTGTCTACTTCGTCGGCCCCATCTCTGGCGGTTTTGCGGATGAGGACCTGCCGGTGGGCGAGCGCATCGCGCCCGCGTTCGACCAGCGCCACACCGGCACAGCCAGCCTCTACTACCATCGCGCGCGCTGGCGCGATCTCTGGTCGGGAGCGAACTTCAGCTATGGCAGCGGGACGCCCTCGGAGGGAGTCCGGTTGCCGCAGCACTTCACCGCCGACGTCGCGCTCGGCTTCAACCTGTGGCACCGTGAGCCGCGGCGCCTGGACTTCGAGTTCGACGCTACTAATGTCTCGGACAACCGCTACGCCATCGCGAAAGAGAGCGAGCTCACGCCCGTCCAGTATGCTCCGCGGCGTGTGCTGGCGGGCCGGCTCAAGTGGCGGTTCTAGCGGGCGGAGGCCGGGCAGCGGCGAAAGGCGGATTCAAGTAAAATAGAGACCAGCACCTTTCCAGTCTTTGGTCTTGCCGAAGGAATCGTATGAAGAAGACCGTTTTGTCCCTATTCGCCGCCCTGGCTGTGCTGACCGCGCTCGTCGCCCACTCCACCGCCGCCCTGGCGGGCGATGCCTCGGCGCTGCGTCCGCCGAAGGGTTATAAGCTGGCCATCGTGGAGTTTGCCGACCTGCAATGCCCGGACTGCGCGCGCGCTGAACCTCTGCTCGAAGAAGCCGCGCGGACTTACAAGATCCCCATCGTGCGCTACGACTTTCCGCTGCCCAAGCACAACTGGTCGTCGGACGCGCACATCTACGCGCGCTGGTTCGATACCAAGTCGAAGAAACTCGGCGACGAGTATCGCACCTACATCTTCAAGAACCAGCCGCAGATCACGCCCGAGAACCTGCGGTCGTTGACTGAGAAGTTCGCCCAGGACCACAAGCTGGCCTTCCCGCTCTTCGTGGATCCGCGCGGCGACCTGGCGCGCAAGGTGCGCGCCG
The DNA here is from genome assembly GCA_030774055.1 of Acidobacteriota bacterium. NCBI lineage: Bacteria > Pseudomonadati > Acidobacteriota > Acidobacteriota bacterium. Next base: position 255 of record JALYLW010000070.1, on the reverse strand, counting down.
ATTTCGCCGTGGGACAGAAGGTCGGCATCCAACATACCCCGACCATCTACATCGTGAGCGATTCCACTCGCGGCACGCCGTTCGTCGAGGTGGTGAACCGCGACAACCTGTTCGCCATGATCGACGAGATGAAACGCCAGGTCGGCGGCACGGTGACGACGACCGCCTCGACCGCGAAGGGCAGCAAGAAAGCGCAGTAAACCGGGCGGGCGAGTCGCCCGCCGGCACACGAATAACGCAGAAGGCCCGCCCCCG
>JALYLW010000069.1 GCA_030774055.1 Acidobacteriota bacterium | reverse complement strand
GTTTATCTTCCTTGGTGAACCTTCGTGACCTTTGGTTAGAGGGTTTTTCGTGGACCTGGAAACGATACGCCGCTATTCGATGTCGCTTCCCCACGTCGAAGAAGACGTGAAGTGGGGGCACGACCTCTGCTTCCTCATCGGACGCAAGATGTTCTGCGTCCTGAACCTCGAGCCCGCGCGCCACATCGGAGATAAATCCGTGGTCGCCATCAAGACCACGCCGGAGGAGTTTGCCGAACTGGTCGAGCGCGATGGCGTGATTCCCGCGCCTTACATGGCGCGCAACCATTGGGTCGCGCTCGAAGAGTACTCCGCCATCCCGTGGCGCGAATTGCAGCTACGCATCGCGCAGTCCTACGAGCTGGTGAAAGCCACGCTGCCAAAGAAGCTGCAGGCGGCATTCGGAACGCCCGCGCCGGCTGCGGTGAAGGCGAAGCCCGCGAAGAGACCCGCCAAGCGGCGTTCCTCTGAACGTCGTTCACCGAGGACGAAAGCCCGCCTTTCCAAGCGCAGATAGCTCCGCTACAATCGCTGTTCGCTAGTCACGTCTTTCAATCGCATCTTTCAATCGCAACATGGCCATCAAGCAGTCGGAGGCGATCGTGTTGCGCAGCTATCCGCTGCGCGAGGCCGACCTGTTGGTCACGCTGCTCACGCGGACCGACGGCAAGGTCCGCGGCGTGGCGCGCGCGGCGAAGAAAAGCACGAAGCGTTTTGGCGGGGCGCTCGAGCCGCTCACCTACGTCCGCGCTTACTGGGACGATCGTGAGGGACACGAGCTGGCGCGGCTCGACTCCTGCGAGGTGCTGGAGTCGCCGCTGGCGGATGAGGTGGATTATCCGCGGGCGGTCGCGCTCGGATACGTGGCAGAAGTGCTCGACCAGGTCTTGCCCGATCGCGAGCCCAACGACGCGATGTTCCGGCTGGCGCTGGCCGTGCTCGCAAACCTGCGAGCGGGCGCGATCTGGATGGCGCTCACGTATTTCGATCTTTGGATCGTCCGCCTGATGGGACTGCTGCCCGAGTTGAGCGAGTGTCTCGAGTGCGGTGAGGTGCTGAACGGCAGCCGCGCGTGGTTTCATCCCATGGCCGATGGCTTGATGTGCCAGCAGCACAAGCGGCTGGCCTCGAGCGAGATGCAGCCTGAATCGCGGCGGCTGGCGGCGGAGATGTTTCGCGCGCCCATCGAGAGGTTCGCGGGCAGTCCGTGGCGCAAGCAGCAAGCCATCGACCTGCGCAAGTTCCTGGGGCAGCGCATCGAGCGGCAGTTGGAGAAGAAGTTGGTGACGGCAGCGATGCTGGAGCGGTTGGATTAGGAATCCACCACGGAGACACTGAGGTCACGGAGAAAAGCAAAGCAAGGCTGGCCCTGCGTGTTCTCCGTGCCTCCATGGTGAAAAGGATCTTGTGAAAGACCACGCACTCACATTCCAGGAGCTGGTGCTGAAGCTCGAAAGCTTCTGGGCGGAGCGCGGGTGCGTGCTGCAGCAACCCTACGACCTGGAGGTCGGCGCGGGGACGATGGCGCCGGAGACATTCCTGCGCGTCCTGGGGTCGAAGCCGTATCGCGCGGCGTATGTGCAGCCCTCGCGGCGTCCGGCGGACGGGCGTTACGGTGATAATCCGAATCGACTGTTCAAGCACACCCAGCTCCAGGTCATCCTGAAGCCGCCGCCGGAGGATGTGCAGGAGCTGTATCTCGAATCGCTGCGCGCCCTCGGCATCGACCTGCGCCAGCACGACATCAAGTTCGAAGAAGACAATTGGGAGTCGCCCACGCTGGGCGCGTGGGGCATCGGCTGGCAGGTGATGCTCGACGGCCTCGAGGTCACGCAGTTCACCTACTTCCAGCAGTGCGGCGGCGTGGACCTCGATCCTATCTCCGCCGAACTCACCTACGGACTCGAGCGTCTCGCCGCCTTCCTGCAAGATGTGGATTCCATCTACGACATCGTGTGGGCGCGCGATCCTAACGTCGTGACCTACGGTGACGTGCGACACGCGGAGGAGTTGCAGTTCTCGGTGTACAACTTCGAAATGGCCGACGTGGAGAAGACCTGGGAGCATCTGCGTCTGTACGAGGCCGAGTGCGCGTCGCTGCTCAAGCAGTTCGAGTTCACGCGGCCCTCGAAGGAGCAAGAGGACGCTGCGCGCCGTGAGGAGATGAAGCGCTTTCCTCTGCTGGCGGCGTTCGATCTTTGCCTCAAGTGCTCGCACTTGTTCAACCTGCTGGACGCGCGTGGCGCTATCAGCGTGACCGAGCGCGTGGGCGTGATCGCGCGCATCCGCACGCTCGCTGTCGGGGTAGCGAAGGCATACATCATGCAGCAGAAATCGAGTCCTAGTCTGGAAACAACACTGCCAGATTGGGCTGGTCGCCTTTCACAATGAGGGAAGCCGTTTCAAGGTTTGACGAACATGTCTGATTTTCTCTTAGAGATCGGAACCGAAGAGATCCCGGCGCGGATGATTGCCGCAGCTGAGGCCGAGCTGGCGCGCCGCGTCCAAGACGTGATCCAACGGGAGCGCCTTGGGGGCACGACGGTGGAGACATATTCCACGCCGCGTCGTCTCGCGGTGGTAGTGCATGGTGTCGCGATAAGTCAGGCAGACAGTGGCGAGGTGTTAACCGGGCCGTCGGTAGACATAGCGTACAAGGACGGGCAGCCGACCAAGGCGGCCCTGAGATTTGCTGAGAAGGCTGGCGTGACCGTCCAAGACCTAGGTCGAGCTACCGGTCCGAAAGGCGAGTACGTGACCGCTACGACTCTCCAGAAGGGACGAGGCACGATCGATATCCTCCGTGAAAAATTACCCCCGGAGATAGGGAAAATCTCCTGGCCGAAGGCGATGCGTTGGCGCTCAGGCATCCCGGAGCGGTTCGTCCGGCCGGTACGCTGGATTGTCGCGATGCTGGACGCAGAGGTCGTGCCTATCACCTTTGGTGGCATCACCGCGTGGAACAAGACGCGCGGACACCGCGTCCTCAGCTCCGGCGACATCATCATTGCGCAGCCCACGGCATACGCGGATGCGCTGGCCGGCGCGAAGGTCGTCGCCACGCGCAAGGAGCGCGAGCACCGTATCCGCAAAGCGCTCGACGCCACCACGCACGCCGTGGAAGGACTGCGCTGGCGCGAGGATGCTGCGCTGCTCTCGACCGCGGTCGACCTCACCGAGTTTCCGTCCGTGATCATGGGCAGCTTCGATAAAGAATTCCTCGCGCTTCCGGAAGAAGTGCTGGTCACGGTGATGCGCGACCATCAAAAATATTTCGCGGTGGAATACGCGAAGGAAGACGCGAACGGCAAGCTCGCGCCGCACTTCCTCGCCGTGCTCAACACCGATGGCGATCCGGAGGGGCTCATCCGCCACGGCAACGAGCGCGTGCTGCGCGCGCGCTTCAACGACGCGCGCTTCTTCTGGCAGACCGACCAGAAGACTCCGCTCAACGATCGCGTGGAGATGCTGAAGGCCGTCACCTTCCAGAAAGATCTGGGCAGCTATCACGACAAGGCGAAGCGCGTCTCCGAGCTGGCCAACGAGATCGCCGCTGACCTCGCTGCCGCCGGCTCCAAGCTCGATCGCGACGCGGTGAACGAAGCCGCGTGGCTGGCGAAGACCGACCTCACCACCGAGCTGGTGAAAGAATTCACCGAGCTGCAAGGCAAGGTCGGCGGGCTCTATGCGAAGGCGCAGAAGCATTCGCAGCACGTGGCCGACGCCGTCTACGACCAGTACAAGCCGGAGTCGATGGAGGATGCGGCGCCGCGGACGCTCGAAGGCGCGGCGCTGGCCATCGCCGACAAGGCCGATTCCATCGCCGGGATGTTCGCGCTTGGCAACATCCCCAGCGGGTCGCGAGACCCATTCGCGCTGCGGCGCGCCGCCAACGGCATCGTGAAGACGATCGCCGAACACAAGCTGCCACTCGACCTGAAGCGCCTGTTCCAGACTGCGCTCGCCGGCTACAAGGGTTCGGAGGCGGAGAAGAAGTTCAGGGGACACGACACGCTGGACGCGATATCGGGGTTCATGCGCGAGCGCCTTGAGTTCTACCTGCGCGAAGCGCGCGGCTTTGCCTACGACGCTGTCGCCGCCACACTCGCTGTGGGAGCGGACGACATTGGCGACGCCATTGCGCGCACCGAGGCGGTGGCGAGCGTGCGTCCGTCGGCGGACTTCGAAGCCATCTCCGTCTCGTTCAAGCGGATGAAGAACATCCTGCGCCAGGCGGAAGAAGCAGGAAAGAAGACGGCGCACGCGCTCGATCCGGACGCGCTCAAGGAACCCGCGGAGAAAGCACTGGCGGCGAACGCGCAGGTGAGCGCGCTGCGCGTGGCGAGCCTGAAGGACAAGCAGCAATATGCGCAGGCGATGGCTGAGATATCCAAACTGAGGCCGCCCATCGACGCGTTCTTCGAACAAGTTATGGTCATGGTCGAAGACGAGAACCTGCGTGCCAACCGGCTGGCGCTATTGCAGAAGCTGCTCGACGATTTTTCTACCATCGCGGATTTTTCCGAGATCGTGACCGAGCGTAAGGCCACATAGAATTCGTTTTATAGGAAACCTGGCCGCGCTCGACGGAGGACGGTATGAGTACCGTAGTCGAGACGCCCGGCGCGGAGTCTTCCCACAGTAAGAGTTCCGCCAAGTACGTCTACTTCTTCGGCGCCGGCAAAGCCGACGGCAACGGCAAGATGAAGGCCGAGCTTGGCGGCAAAGGCGCCGGCCTCGCCGAGATGACCAATGCGGGCCTGCCGGTGCCTCCGGGCTTCACCATCCAGACGGAAGCGTGCCGCGAGTTCATGCGCAACGGCTCGACCTCAGCCGACGTGGAGCAGCAGGCCGCGGAGGCGCTCGCGCGGCTCGAAAAACTTCAGGGACAGAAGCTCGGACAGGGCGAGAATCCGCTGCTGGTCAGCGTGCGCTCGGGCGCAAAGTTTTCCATGCCCGGGATGATGGACACCATCCTCAACCTCGGGCTGAACGACGAGAGCGTGCTGGCGCTGGCCAAGCGCTCGAACAATCCGCGCTTTGCTTACGATTCCTACCGGCGCCTCATCCAGATGTTCGGCGCCGTTGTGTTGGAGATCCCAAAGCGGGCGTTCGATGAGGTGTTCGACGCGAAGAAGAAACAGAAGCACGCCAAGCTCGATACCGACCTCGACGCGAAGGCGCTGAAGGAAGTCGCCGAAGAGTTCAAGAAAGTGGTGAAGAAGCACGCCAAGCGCGACTTTCCGCAGGCGCCGCTCGAGCAACTCGCCATGGCGCGCGACGCGGTCTTCAGCTCGTGGCTGAACGACCGCGCCAAGACCTATCGCCGCATCAACAATATCTCCGACGAGTTGGGCACCGCCGTCACCGTGCAGGGCATGGTCTTCGGCAACCTGGGCAACACTTCGGGCACAGGCGTGGGCTTCACCCGCAATCCTTCCAATGGCGCGCGCGAGTTCTACGGCGAGTTCCTGATGAACGCGCAGGGCGAAGACGTGGTCGCCGGCACCCGCACGCCGCTGCACATCTCGGAATTGAAGAAGGCGATGCCGGTCGTCTACGACCTGTTGCGTGAGATCACTTCGCGCCTCGAGCAGCACTACAAAGACATGCAGGACTTTGAATTCACCATCCAGGATTCGAAGCTCTACATGCTGCAGACGCGCAACGGCAAGCGCACCGGCCGCGCTGCCGCGCGGGTAGCTATCGACATGGTGAACGAAGACCTGATCACGCGGGAAGAGGCCATCTTTCGCGTCGATCCCAACCAGCTCTACGACTTCCTCGTTCCCAAGGTCGACGAGAAGCTCAGCCACCTCGACGTGCTGACCATCGGACTGCCCGCATCGCCAGGCGCCGCCGTGGGCCAGATCGTCTTCACCGCGGACGATGCAGTGGAGAAGGCCGGGCCCAACAAGAAGAATCCCGTGATCCTGGTACGCAGCGAGACCACGCCGGAGGATATCCACGGCATGGAGGTTGCGGTCGGCATCCTCACCTCGCGCGGCGGCATGACGAGCCACGCTGCCGTGGTGACGCGCGGTATGGGCAAGTGTTGCGTCGCCGGCGCCGGCGAGTTGGGTGTGGACGACAAAGCGAAAGAAATGCGCGTGAAGGGCCGCGTGTTCAAAGCCGGCGACTGGATCTCGCTCGACGGCACCACCGGCCGCGTGATCGCCGGCAAAGTCCGGCTGATCGAGGCCTCGGCAGACGACGACGACCTGCAGACCATCATGAAGTGGGCAGAGCCGTTCCGCCGCATGCGGGTGCGCGCCAATGCGGACATCCCGCGCGACGCCATCAAGGCGCGCAGCTTTGGCGCCGAGGGCATCGGCCTGTGCCGCACCGAGCACATGTTCTTCGAGACCGATCGCATCGCGCACATGCGCGCCATGATCATGGCGTACACCGAGAAAGAGCGCCGCGTGGCGCTGCGCAAGCTGCTACCCATGCAGCGCGAGGATTTTGCCGGCGTCTTCCGCGCCATGGACGGATTCCCGGTCACCATCCGCCTGCTCGATCCGCCGCTGCACGAGTTCCTGCCGCGCCGCGAGGAACTCATGGTCGAGGTCGCCAAGCTCGAGCTCACCAAACCGAAATCCCCGAAGCTGAAAGAGTTGAAGGCGGTGTTGAAGCGGGTGGAAGAGCTGCACGAGATCAATCCCATGCTCGGGCATCGCGGGTGCCGGCTGGGCGTAACGTATCCGGAGATCTCCGAGATGCAGACGCGCGCTATCTTCGAGGCCGCGGTGCAGGTGGCGAAAGAAGGCGTGAAGGTCGCGCCTGAGGTCATGGTGCCGCTGGTCTCCACGGTGAAAGAGATGCAGGACCAGGCAGCGATCATCCGGCGCGTGGCGGAAGAGGTCTTCCGCGAGAAGGAGCGCCGCGTGGATTACATGGTCGGCACGATGATCGAGCTGCCGCGCGCCGCGATGTGCGCGGAAGAGATCGCCGCCGAAGCCGAGTTCTTCAGCTTCGGCACCAACGACCTGACACAGACCACGTTCGGATTCTCGCGCGACGACATCAACAAGTTCCTGCCCGTCTACCTCGCGAATGGGATCCTGAAGCAGGATCCGTTCGCCGTCCTCGACCAGGAGGGCGTGGGCAAGCTGGTGCAACGCGCCACCGTCGGCGGACGCAAGACGCGCGAGAAGCTCAAGGTCGGCATCTGCGGCGAGCATGGCGGCGAACCGTCGTCGGTGGAGTTCTGCCACCACATCGGGCTGGACTACGTCTCTTGTTCGCCGTATCGCGTGCTGACGGCGCGCCTGGCCGCGGCGCAGGCAGCGGCGCGGGAGAAACTGGGACTGGAAGGCGGCGCGACGAAGTAGCTACTGGACCTTCTGCAGGCGGGCAATCAATTTCTGCACGATGGTCTCTTCCGATTCCGACCACAGCAGCCGGCTCGCGAGCTGGCAGTTCTTCTCCACCGCCAGGGTGAAGGCGATCAGCTTGGCCACGTTCACGCGCACGCGCGCTTCGAGGTCCGGCGTGTACTGTTCGTCTTCGTGCAGGAAGGCGGTATCGAGCCCGAAGTCTACCCGAATGTGTCCTTCTTCTTCATGCGCGCCACCGTGGAACTCGGTGCCGTTCACCAGGAAGGTCACTGCCATCGGCTGATCGTTCCAGTGGGCTTCAGGATCGTCAGGATCGGCCTCACCGCGGGGCGTCCACAGGTCCCACCAGGCCTCGAGGATCCAGCCATAGTCGGGCTGGGCAAACTCGCGCAGCACTTCGAGCGCGGCCGCCGGCGCGACGCCCGGCTTGAAGCGCTCCTCGAAGACCACCGCCTCATTCCACGCGATGCCGTGCGCTTCCACGTGCGTAATGCCGGGACGTTGCGACGAGAAAGCGAACTGTTCGAGCACGCAACGCGTGCGCGCGAGCATGTCTTCCGGCTGGAAGCGCGGGAACCAGAGGCTGAGATAAAGGGAATCGGCCATCGCTTATTCGCTCGTAGCGATTGTAAATCGTAGGGGTGTAAATCTTGGGAGCGGCGCCACGCAGGCATTGAAAATCCCGCAGAAAATGGTATGGTTTGCGGGACCTTTTCAGGAAAAAACTATGGCTTCCAAAGTCCGCAAGGAAGGGACCGCCGCCATCCTCGAGTTAGACGGAAAACTCTCGCTCGGCGCCGCAGTCGATGACTTCCGCAGCAAGTGGACAGACGCGCTCGCCGGCGGCGCGAAGGACATCGTGGTGAACCTGGCGGCGGTGCCGATGGTGGATTCTTCCGGCATCGGGAGCCTGATCCGCTGCCATTCGGCGGTCAACGCGGCGGGCGGCAAGCTGAAGATCGTGGCCGCCACGAAAACCGTGCTGCAGGCTTTCAAGGTGACGCGCCTCGACCGCGTGCTCGAGATCCATGCCGACGAGAAGAGCGCCTTGGCTTCGCTCTAAAGACTCGCTCTAGGGATTCGCTCTCGCGCCTTCGCTCTAGGGATTCGCACCTGACGCTTTGCGCTGACGCTTTCACGCTTCTAATGCTTGCAGCTGGCCATCAAGGTCAGCGAGCGCCTGTTCCAGCATCTGGCGATACCGCGGGTTGGTGGCCGCCGCCAGGTCATGCTCGACCTTCTTGCGGATCAGCCCCAATTCCTCGCGCCGGCGGCGGACGGCGAGCTGCTCGGGCGTGAGCTGTCCCACCGGATTGCCGCTCTCCGCGATGGCTTCCTCTTGCTGCGCTTCGACGGATTTACTTTCCCAGCCGCGGGCCATATCCGCAGTATAGGCCGGGAAGCGTCGCGTTTTGACACTCCGGAATCGCCGCTGTTACCATCAAGTGTTCGTCCAGCGCTTGCGGATGAAGCTGTTCGTCCTGCCTTCAGTTGCCGAAAAGCGTCCCCATCGTCTAGCCCGGCCTAGGACATCGCCCTTTCACGGCGGTAACGCGGGTTCGAATCCCGCTGGGGACGCCATCATTGATTCTTGGGCAGCTAACTCGGCTAACTCACTAAAGACAGAGGCGGCTGCCACGGTTCCAAGTGTCTTCGCACTCGTGAGCGTTAAACCAGCCGGGAAGTAGAGCTTTTGCAACCGCTGCTTGTTTGCGAGTGCCGCTCGACTCCAAAGGCCCGATGGGTTGGTAAGGACTCGCTCGGCGAACGCCACCACAGCCTCTAGGTCTAGCTCCTCGGTGGTCGCCTCGGCTATACACGATTCCTGCTCCGCAATCTGGAAATCCAAGCTGTCATTAGCTTTCTCGTAGTCGGCCTGTTTCACACGGCCATCCAGCATTGCATCCAGCAGCTTGTTCTTCTTGTCCCGCAAGACGGTGATTTGGGTTTGGGATCGGCGCACCTTCTCCGCAGAGTCTCCCTGTTGCCGCCGCCAAGTGTCAGTCACGATACGTCGAAACAGTTGCAGATAAACGCTATCGAGTTGTAGCCGTTCCAACAGTGATATGAACTGGCTCTCGGTCTGCTCTCGTCTCACAGTCGTGCAGCCCTTCGGGCAGCGGTAGTACGGGTACTTTGCGCTCCTTCCCGAACTCCAAGCACCAGTAATGGAAGCCCCGCAGCTCTCGCACTTGAGAAAGACGCGGAGTGGGAAATCTGGATTGTTCCTCTTGTAGGGCGTAACGGCAGGTCTCTTGCCGCTCAGAACCTGCTGTACGCGGTCGAAGACCTCTTGCGGAACGATTGGCGGGAAGTTGCCCTTGTACGTCTCCTTCCACTTCCGTGCGTATACCCAACCTGCGTAGATAGGGTTTCGCAGCCACATGGTGAACGTCTGCAAGGCAATGGGCTTGCCGCTTCGTGAACGCAGCCCTTTCTGGTGCGCCGAAGTGAGGACTTGGTTCTGCGTATAACTACCAGTCGCATATTGTTCAAATGCCTCGCGGATTATTTCTGCCCGGTGGGGATCGTGGGTTAGCGTAGACTCTCCGCTTGCGTCCAAAACATTTAAGTAGCCCGCTGGTGCTCTCCAAGTGAACTTGCCATCTGCGATGGCAGCCTTCATCGCATTGAGGGTATTCTCGCCTCTTAGGTCGTTATCAAACTGATTGAATACGCCGGTCATACCCTTCATCATCTTGCCGCCCGCGCTGTCATCGAAGTATTCAGTGGCTGAACGCAGCGTGATGTCGTGCTTGTAGAGGAGGGTGTCAGTCGTCATCTGATCGAAGTTATTTCTGGCGAAGCGGTTCAGTTTGTAGACCAGAAACACTCCAACACGCTTCTTGTTATTGACGCAGTAGCGTATTGCCTCTTGGAACTTTGGTCGCTTGGTAGTCTTCGCCGATTCCCCCTCTTCGACGAAGACCTTTGCTACCTCGTATCCATGTCGTGCCGCCCATTCACGGCAGATTCGCTCTTGTGTTTCGAGGCTATAGTTTTCTACCTGTTCTGCTGTGGATACTCGGCAATAGATTACTAAGGTGTTCTTAGACATGCTTCGGTTTCCCCTCGGCAGCTATGCCGGAAAAATTGTGGGGCTGCTCGCTTGAACAGCCCCGCGACCACTATGCGGCCCTCGTAAGCTCGCTGTCAGCGATCTCAGCCCCGATGATGCATAGCGCGCTGTGGGGCTCAGACTTGACGGTCCGCGTTCTTAGATACTCAGCTACGAGTAGTTCGGCTAGCGCATAGAGTGTGTCTCGAACTGCTTCCACTCGCTCGTCGCTGCTCGTAGCCTGTCGGTCTAGGAACTTGCGGCACTTGCTCACACTCAGCCGTGTGTCGCTGTGACCTAGCTCCTTCCCTGCCGGTGTTGCTAGTGAAGGAGCGGACCGCGCCCTGTCTGACATCAATTACAAGGAGCGGTTCTCTTGATTGACCATATGGAGACATTATAGTCCTGATAGTGTTACATTAAAATACAACGAATCATGTCACAAGAAAATAAAGTTGTTGCGATGAACTTGTTCGATGTCCCCACGACGGTTCTCTACCGACCGGTTCCAGGAGTCTGGCGTCTGCGGCGGAACAGAAAAGTCTCGGTGCCGATTGGCTCCGGCAAGTACGAGCACCCAATGCGACTCTACTTCTTCTCTGCAAAGCGATCCTTTTTCAACCCCACGCTCGAAAAACCGCTAGACGCGTGGGCGGCAAGAGATCAGTTCCTGCGAGCCAGCACGAATGCAGAGCTACTACAGTTCCTGAATGGCACTGGATCTTTCACGCTTCAGATAGGGATGAAAGGGCAGGGGTTTTGGAGTTTTGAGCTGTTGAGGCGATGCCAAGACGTGTTCCGTCAATTCCTCCTGATTCGCCCGCCCCGGTGGTCGGCGTGGCTTAATGAACAGGGAATCGCCTACAGGCAGGTCGCAGTGGCCTTCATGGCCTATTCCAGCGCGACAGCAGACTTGCGGTGGGTAGCGAAACATCAGGTCATTGCTTTGAACGCTGAAGATGCGTTCTCCGCGATCTATTTCTCTATCTATCTCGATCAGACCAGAGGGGCGTTATTCAAGTCCTGCGCCCGAAAGGATTGCAGGAAGTCATTTGAACTGACTTCGCTTCACAAACGGAAGTTTTGCAGCCCGTATTGTGCTCACCTTGAAACCGTCCGGCGTAGCCGTAGGAAGAAGGAGGAGACTTCCGCATAGTGTGCAGAACCCTTCCGAAGGGCTTCCGAAAACCGCCCTTAGGAGGCCAGAAGCGGTTCGCGGAAAGCTTCGGATTTCCGGGCTGTATTTGCAAGCTGCTGATTCTAAAGGGAGAGTTTGGAGTGGCACTCCGAAATGGGAGGAATTGTGAGACCTTAAGACTGTCGTAAACCATTGCTGATCAGCTACTTAGGAGGATCTGCGACAAGTGGATGCTTGCAGAAAACGGTTATGTTCGCGCATAAACCCCACATTTCGCTGTTCCTCTGGCCCCGGCAAGGAGTATGACTAGCCACCATGAGCACAGCAACAATCGCTGTCTTACAGCTTTCAGACGCTAAGGAGATGTCCGAGGAGCTGTCCCGCCTACAGCAAGAGATGGGGATTGTGCTGCAATACACAGTCACCCTGCGGGCGAGTCATCCACTTCATTTTCCGAACACGAGTTACGGGTATGCCATGTGTCTATTCAGCAAAATCGACCTATTCTCCCAATACTGGTTCCCGCAGGTTGCTCCTCAGACGGACCGCATGAAGGAGTTCCTCGTGCAATGCCTCGGTTATGGCCCACAGGAGACTCTCGTTGCAATAAAGATGTGGCGACACGGTCTCATGCACACGTCACAGCCGAGGGTGTTAGTCGATCAAGTCTCAGGTCAACGATACGACTGGCTGTTGCAACATCAACTTCCGCAGACCAAGCATTGGGTTCTTGAGCCGGGCGACGAAAAAATGATCTTGAACTTGGGACTGATGAATCTGGCCGAGGACCTAAAGACCGGTTTCGGGAAGATCGTGGCCGATCTGCCGAACAGGGCGGATATCTTGGGAAGTTGGGCAGGTGTTTCAAGCCGTATCAGGCAGTTCTGACATCATGCGATTTCAGACCATTGGTGAAGTCTACGAGCGACTGAAGGGTCCCGAGCCGCTCAACGAGGCAGAAGTCCGGGGCATGTTGCCATTCTTGGGCGTCCTCAACGCCGAAGCTACTAGACGCATAGAAGCAGACCTTGCTCTCCAAACCATCTCAGCGGTTCGCGGTTTCGATAGAAGCAGTCAGAGGCTGAGCCGCTGGCTGCTCTGGCTCACTGTAGCGATTGCCGTCATGACCGCGGCGATTGGTGTCATGACCGCGGTTCAGACCTACTTCCACATCAATCGTTAGAGGACACTCCGATGCGCGTCTTGTGCGGATTATTGACCTTCAGCCTCGCGTTGCTGGGACGACCCCTGTTCCAACAGGCAGGTTTGCCACTGAATGAGCTAGATAAGGTGTATCAAGATGAAAGTCACTGCCTAGTTGGGCCGGAGATACGTGGCACCGGCGATCAGCCAATTTCCTGCTATTGCAGGGATGCCATCGTGGATGCGCGATACGTCTACACAACCTATCTCCTGACCGGCAAGGACACAAACCTGAACGGGGCTTATCTGTCGCTGGAGACGACCGCACGACGGATGTGTGGCGGTGCAGAGGGCACCCTACGAGCGGCAACAGCTACGGACTGGCAGTGGAAGGGGCCCGAGGTTAAGCGTACCTATCCGTCAGATAGCGAGGTCGAGCGCATCAAGCCGGACAGCCGGGGCTTCCGAACTGTCCCGTACAAAGTGCAACTGACTTTTAGGGATTCACGAGGCCATGTGACTAAGGTTGAGGCTTTCAGGGCAACGGAGAGAGAGCTAGTGAAGAAGTGAAAGCCCCAGCGAGATTAACGATATTGAGCCTTCTACTGCTTGCCGTCGCCTTCTTTGGCCTCGCCTGTGAACGGCAGACACCTAGCCCCAAAGAGCCGCCTCGGGAAGAAGTCCAAGAACTGACAATCACGCTAGGCGGCTTCCTGCCGGGGCAGCCTGAGTCCGAGAAGATCGACGGAACCTGTGGACTAGATTTAACTCGAACAGTTCTCACCTGCGACGTGTACAACGGGCTGCCGAAGTGGAAGATTAGAGAGCTGACGTTCATTGTGGGCCGTGCACCCTACGAGGACGCCGATAGACGATATTATCGAGTGCCAGCGTCGATTGAGCCTCTGAGCACCGAGCAGTTAACCATTAGGCTCGGGCAGACGTTACCACCAGATGATGTCATAAACCTTCGGCAGCGAAAGCCCACTACCATTCACCACTGGATGTGGCAGATCGTGGGGGCCAGAGGAGTTGTGGCTCGCTGACCTGTGCACACTGTGCAAATGTTGAGGAGCGTACGAACGGAAAAACATGATTGCATACAACTTCAAAGCTAATCACTCAGATCACACGATTAACCTAAGCTATGATGGCGTACAACACGAGTGGCAAGTCAATACGGACAAGAACGTGCCAGTCCGCATTGATGGTGGTGTTGGGCATGTCAGAACCTTGAAGGCCGCGCAGACAGAAGCGCACAGTTGGTTTCACGCCCAACACGGCGCGAAATGCGACGGTGACTTGGTGTGGCAAAACTTGGGCACGGATTCCCACGCTTGCCCAACATGCAGCAATCCAGTGCTGGACACTTCTAATCGAGCGGATGGCGGTGGTGCTGTTTCCTGCCGAGACTGCGGTTGGGAAATCGAGTTCTCCCGCGAAGAGGTCGACGCTTACGGCAAGAAGTAAGCTACGAGCAGTTAGGAATCCATGCGGGGCCGTGGAAACCTGTTGACAGCCCCTCAATCCCCATAAAACTTGCGAGCTACCTGCGCTGTATGGAGCGATCAAAGCGCGCCCTACCATGACCATCTTCTATGTTCCATACAGCGTAGGGATAGGAAGACAGGCCGATCTTCCCGCTGTGCTAGTCGATGCAGATGGGTGCTTCGACCGGCATAGTGTTTCTCTATCCTTCTAAGTTGCTGATTCTCCGTAGAGCGTCGAGCTTTCGCAACAACGAGACAATTCGGTTCCAAGTCGAGGCGGCTGGGGACGCCAAATCCACACATCGATGAGATGAATGCTTCGCGGCTGCCCATTGTCAGGGCAGCAAGCCGTAGACGTCCAGCTGCGTCTGCGTCCCGACGTAGACTTTGCCGTTGGCCACCGTGGGCACGGTGAATTTCACCGCCGGCCCAGCCTGGTCGCGCGCGGCATTGCCGGCGCTCGAGTAGATCTCGCTTGCCGTAGTGGCATCCGCGGCGTGGAGCACGGCAGGGCCGCCGCTGCTGTAGCCATCGACTTGCAGCTCCCAAACGATGCCGTTGGCCGTCCCGTTCGCCGAGATGGTGGGCGTCGCGCCGGGAAAGCCAAAGGTCGGCGACCCTCGCGCCGTGGGAGTGCTCGAGAGCGATCCGCCGGAGAGCGTGAACACCTTGAGCAGGTCGCGAATGCCGTGGAGGTAGACGCGTCCGTTGAAATAAGCGGGCGTGCCGAAAGCAGCGCCCATCGCGCCCGGCAGCGACTGTACGATCTGAGTATCGCCGGCGGCGTTGAAGTGCCCCATGTTGTCGCGGTCGAGAAGATAGATGGTGCCTTGTTTGCCGGCGCCGAGCAGCAGGTGCGCCGTGCCCACGCTCTGATCGGGGAGCAGCAGCGGACCGCTGGAACCCAGGTCGGCGTCCGTGGATTCGAGGATGGCCTGGTTGAAAGGGGTGAAGTAGTCGCTCGGTGTGAGCACGCCGCCGGGTGCAGCGAGCCGGATGTAGCTATCGCCGTAGCCGGTGCCGCCGAGCGAGGCGTTGAAGGTGCCGTTCCCGGTGACTACGTAGACGTTGCCGGCGGCGTCGGCTGCAGGACCGTTGCCGGCCTGCCAGATGCCGCCGCGCGATCCGTTGGGGGTGGTGTTGAACGCCGAGAGCTGCGCCAGCGTAGCGGCGTTATAGGCGAGCACCCAGCCGTGGTAGGGGTCGTTGTCGCCATGGGAAGCGAAGGCGATGTAGATGACACCATGATCGAGCAGCAGCGCGGGGCGCTGGTGCTCGCGCAACGCGAGAAAAGGCACGCTCCCGCCGCCATTGTTGCCGTCGCCGGTGCCCGGCACCGCGGCGGTGAGCAGCACGGGCCCGCCGAACTTCTCCGTCCCGGTGGCAAGATCGAGCGCGTGCAGGCGAAAGGCGTAGGCCGGCCCGGCTGACTTCGTTTTTGCGACCACGTACAGCGTACCGCTGGCGGCGTCGATCACCGGCGTGCCGGTGATGCCGATCTCGGGCACGATATCCGGGGAGCCCACGTCGGCATTCGGCACCGTGGTCACGCCGGCGGAGAGGAAGCTCACGCGCCAGAGCGGGATGGTGGTGCGTCCATCAGCGTCGAAGGCATAGACGCTGTCGTGCTGGGTCGCGACGTAGACCACGTTGTGAAATCCCTGGCCGGGGATGGCAAGATTCGCCACGTACAGCGGTTGCGCGTAGATGTATCCGTCCACGGTATAGGTGAAGAGCTTGCCAAAGGTGGAGGGCGTGACGTTCGCGGAGGAAAGCACCGTCTCGCCCAGGTTCTGCCCGGTGCGCAGATTGTCATTGTGATAGGTGAAGGCGCCGGCGTAGTTGGTGACGTGCAGCGTGGACGAATCGCTCTTCGAGGCATCGGCAACGCTGGTGGCCACGATGGTATGCATGCCGGCGGCGGCCGGTGGCGTGTAGACGCCGGTCGCGTCGATCGTCCCCACGGTGGCGTTGCCACCGGCAACGCCATCCACCGCCCAGGTGACAGTGGTGTTGCTGGAATTCTCCACTGTGGCGGTGAACTGCTGCGTCTGGGTGTAGGTCACCGCAGCGGCTTGCGGCGTGAGCCGCACCGCGATGGCTTGCGGGAGCGGCGGCGGGCCGCCACCGTCATTACTCGCGCCGCCGCCGCCACAGCCGGCGGTGAAGGCGATCGCAAAGCACACCGATAGCGCAGAAAATAGTCGCGTTGTCATGGTCTGCAAGTCGCCGAGTATAAGCGGACTGCGGTGCGCCGCGGCAAAGCTCTTGGGGGAGCAGGGCGAAAAAAAGCCCCGCCGGTGCGGCGGGGCATTGATCGATGTAGCGGTACGGGGCGGCGAGGCGCCGCCCCGGTTGAGGTTTACCAGCTGTAGCGCACGGCAAACTGGATCTGTCGCGGATCATGTGCGGACTTGATCTTGCCGAAGTCCGGGTTCACCGAGACGCCGTCCGTGCTCAGCAAACTGATCGGATTGTAGAAGTTCTCTGCTCCGAACAGGTTGTAGAACTCCGAACGGATGCTCAGCATCTTGCCCTCGCCCCCGATGGGGAAATTCTTCTGCACACCGAGGTTGATGGTGCTGAACATGGGACCGGTGAACTGGTTCCGTGACGTGTTGCCATTGCAGGACATGCCGGTTGAGCCGTCGCTGGCGAAGAAGACGCCGTTAGACGGGAGCGCAGGGCCGCAGGTGTTGAAAGCGGTGTCGAGGTTGGTGACCGAGATCGCGTTGTTCGGATCGGTGGAGGTGGTTACCGCACCGGTCGCATTTGCGCGCTGGCTCAGTTCGCCGCCGACGAGCGAATAGATGGTGTACGGCTGACCGCTCTGTGCCATCGCGATACCCGAGATCTGCCAGTAGTCGAGCCACTTCGACCAACCCCATTTCTTCTGGAGCGAGGGAACATCCCACGTCCAGTCCATCACAAAGCGATGGTTGGTGTTGTAGTCCGACGGTCCCCAGTCATTCCGCAGGAAATTGTTCGGGTCCTGCGGGATGTTGTAGGGCGTGGTGATCACGCCACCCTGGCCGGTCGTGGTCAGAGCGGAGACAGCACCACCGAACGCGGGCGCACCGCCCACGCCGAGGACGTCGGCTCCGCACGAGACCGGGTTATCGGACACGAAGATCTGCGCGCCGCAACCGAAACCGAACAGCGTGAGCGGCAGACTGGGGAAGACCAGCGCCGAGGCGTTGTCGTGAGCGTGCGAGAACGTGTAGGTACCGTTCACACGCAACCCATGCCAATCTGCCGCTCTCACGCGGAGGAAGGCCGAGTTGTAATGCGACGTGCCCTGGTTGGTCTGCATGAATACCGGCGCGAACGAGTTGTTGTCGCAGGCGCCAGAGAACGCACCCGACGAGTTGCAGAACCACTCGTTGTTGAAGCCCTGGTTGAAGAACACCGGCAGGTTGTCACCATAGGTTCCAACGTAGCCAGCCTCAGCCACGAGCTTGCTCGAGAACTGGTGTTGGATGGAGGCATTGATCTGCCAGGTGCGAGGCTGACCATCCTCGAAGCGGTCGCGCGCATACATCGCGCCCGGCTGCACCGCGGACTGGTAGAACTGTCCGGGGATGCCCAAGACGCTTTGGGTGACCATCACCGCTGGATCGAGCGTGGAAGTTCCCCACGCGCCAAAGGACCCCGCACCATTGAACGTGTCGCCGTAGATCGCCTGCGGCAACTGCGTTGCGCCGGTGCCGGGAACGAACGGAGTGGTGGGGCGGTTGTACATCAACTGGCTGGTGTAGCTGGTGGGCTCGCGGTCGTAGAACATGCCGGCGCCGACACGCGCCACCGTGTTGCCATCACCGAAGATGTCCCACGCCATGCCGACGCGCGGCATGAAGTTGGTCCAGTTGGTGGCCGACAGACCGGGATCGCCATGCGCTTGGCAATCCCAACCATTGGTGGAGCTTAGTCCTGGATCGAAGGGGTAGATAGCACTCGAACCGAGACCGGTACACGCATTCCCGAGCTGATCGACCACCGCAGTGCCGCCCTGCTGGACCAGACCATTGGCGGTCGGGTCGAAGTTCCACAGATTGTTGTGTTGCTCGAGCGGACGAGAGTAGTACTCCCACCGCACGCCCAGGGTCACGGTCAGGCGCTGATGCGCGTGGAAGGTGTCCTCGGCGAAGAGCGCCACTGCATGAGAATGCAGATCGATGTCCCACGGCTTGAAGTTCTTCTGCGCATAGTCGAACGACGGGAACCCGAACGCGACGCCGCACGACTCGTTGCAGTCTTCCGAGGCGCTGGTGAACTGACCGATGTTGCCGGAGTACACCAAGCCGCGGTTCAGGCCACCATCCTGCACGTTGTTCAAGAAGTGGCGATACTCACCACCGAACTTGAACTGGTGACGGCCCTTGGTCCACGACACGCTATCCGCCGCGAACCATGACCAGTCCTCATGCACGCTGGGCGCGTAGAGCGGCGCGCCGATGCGAGCCATGGGGAACAGGCCATCGAGGCCGGGTGCGGCCATCGGGCTGCTCGAGCCGTTCCAGAACCAGTCTTCCCAACCCGCGATGGCGCCGTTCACGAACGGGACCGCGCCGCTGTACTGCGGATCGATGCCGGCGAGGGCGAAGGTCATCATCTGCGGATTGACGAAGCCAAGTGTGGTGGCGTCGAAGTTGCGGTCCTGCGGACGCTCCTTCAGGTTGAAGCGGTTGAATCCGGCGTGCGCCTCGTTCAACAGCGACGAACTGAAGATGTGCGTGTAGGTCATGTTCAGGTTCTGGTTGAGCGCATTGCGGTCCGAACCGTTGCCGGGATAGGCGCCGCTTGCCGGCAGGGTGTTGTCATGCAACTGGTCAAGCCACTGGCCCACCCAGCGCACCCCCCACGTGTCGTTCTGACTGTGGATCCAGTCCGCGCGGCCGAGCAGGTTGTGCACCATGGTGTGGTTCGCCGCTTCACCCTGAAAGAACTCCAGAGCGTTGGGCACCGCGATCACGTTGGCGGCCGGGAAGAGGCCGAGGATGTTCTGTCCCAGGGTGTAGTTCAGATCGCTAGGACCGAAGCCGAACGTGCCCGTCCCGTAGGGGTCATAGGTCTTGTCGAACGTGGAAGGGACGCGCTCGAAGATCGGGTTGGGATTGTCGATGTGCGTGCCTTCATAGCCGGCGAACATGAAGAGTCTGTTCTTCAGGATCGGCCCGCCGATGTTGGCGCCGAACTGCTGCGACTGCCACGGCGCCTTGAACTGATCGTTGCTGGCGCGGATCGCAGCCGGGTCGAACAAGGTGTTGCAGGTCGCCGCCGTTCCGTCGGTGCAGTAGCCGGTAAAGGCCGCCGTCGCGACGTAGTCGTTGTAAAACTGCGGGTAGATGGTCAACGCCGGGGAGGTGGTGCTGCCCGCGCGCGCGGCTGCCTGGTCGAAGGTGCCGCCGTTATAAACGGAGAGTGGACTGTCGCCATTGAGCTGGTCGGCGCCAAAATAACCGAACGCGGCGCCGTGCCAGTTGTTCCCCCCGCGTTTGGTGACCACGTTGACGGTGCCACCGTTGCCGTTGCCATACTCGGCGGTGCCGGCCGACGAAACCACCGAGAATTCCTGGATGGCGTCGTTGACTTGGAAAGGGACTGCCTGGTTCGAGCTGGAGGCGCGATTGTCCGCGCCATCGAGGACGAATGCGTTCCCAGTCGAGCGGTTACCGGCCACGCTGAACGAAGCCTGGCCGAGCGGATCGGCGGCGCCGGAATCATGCGTGTGCGGCGTGAGCGTGCCCAGGGTGAGGAAGTTGCGGTTATAGAGCGGGAGCGAACGCAGCTGGTCGCCGGTGATCACTCCACTCTGCGCCGTCGCTACCTTCTCGGTGGTCACGGCCATCTCTTTGGCTGAGGTCTCGACCGCCTTGGGCGTGGCCTGTGCCTTCAGCGCGGGGACGATCACACTCTCCTCGCCGACGTTCACGGTGATGCCGCCGCGGATGTCGATGGTCTTGCCGTCTTGCAACGCGGTCACTTTGTAACCGGATGCCGGCGGCACCTCGCTGAATGTGTACGTGCCATCGGAAGCCGTGGTGGCCGCGCGCGAAAAGGCGATCGCCGGATTTTCCAGCGTCACTTTCACGCCCGCCAAAGGCTTAGCCGAGGCGTCGTAGACGGTCCCGTACACCACCGCGTTCTGCGATGCAGCGAACGCCATCGCCGCGCACAGCAGAAGCGCGGAGCATAGGACCAGAGACTTGAAAATCTTACTCATGTCGCCTCCAAAGGGATTTACGCCAAATCACAAGTGCTGCAAGCATGGAATAAAGACACAACGGAAAAGCGCACGCGCTCATCCGGTGAACGATGAATAACGTTGCGTTGGCCCGGTGTCCCTGAAAAATCGATTTTCGCTTCTGGGGAATGGCGAAAAAATCTAGCGCACAACTGCTTTGCCGTCTGCATTGTGCTGGATGTGCGCATCTTGAATATCACTAACCGAACGCAGATGCCAGTCAAAAATCGGGGTAAGTGGTCAAAGAATCATCGCCTAGGCCGGTTCAGGTGCGTACGCTAGCGCACCCTAGGACAAGAACCTTAGAGGCTTTCCAAGGTCGAAAGACCGCAGGGGAATGCCCTCTGGCGCGCGGCAACAGGCGCGTCATCACCCTCGCGCTCACCATCAACTTGAGCGCATCCGCATGGTAGATTTAGCAGACGCGGGTGCGTAGCTCAGTTGGTAGAGCAATGCCCTTTTAAGGCATGGGTCGCAGGTTCGAGTCCTGCCGCACTCACCACAAAATCGGGCTTCCCGGTCGCGGGAAGCCCTTTCTCGTTTGGGTCCGGATCAAGCGCCTGAACTAGGTGCGCGCGCCGGCCGGCTTCAGCACCGTCCGCGCCGCCACCACCAGCGCCTGTTGCAGGTCGTGCAGGTGACTCTCCCCGGTCAGGTAGCTGATGATCATCATGCGGATCACGCTGCGTCCGTTGACGTTGGTCAGTGAGATCCAGCGGCGCCCGTCGCGCGTGACCTCTTCCACCACCGCCGCGTTCGCGCGCGCGACGTCGGCCTCGGACATCGTCGTCCCCGGCAACTGCACACGGAAGTTCAGGATGGGCAGCACCTGCGGCGCGGCCATCTCGAAGGCGTCCGAGCGCTCGATCCATTCCCGCATCTGCCGCGCGAGCTCGAGCTGGCGGTGGATGAGCTCTTCGTAGGCCTTGCGTCCGTGGACGCGCAGCGTGAGCCAGAATTTGAGCGAGTTCATGCGCCGCGACCACTGCGTGCTCACCTTGAAGTTGTCGATCAGGTGCGTGCCGCGGATGGCCTGCGCTGCGGACATGGTCGTTCCCACGTTGGGCATGTACGGCGTCGCGACCGCGAACGCGGTTGCGAGCAGTTCCGGGCGCGAGGTGAGGATCACGCCCGCGGCGAACGGCATGGCCAGCCATTTGTGCGGATCGATGGTCACCGAGTCCGCGCGCTCGATGCCGCGGACGAGGTTGCGATGCTGGTCGCTGAAGACTGCCGCCGCGCCGTACGCGCCGTCCACGTGCAGCCAGAGACCGTGCTTCGCGCACAGGCCGGCCAACGCAACGATGTCGTCGACCGCGCCCGAGTTCGTGGTGCCGGCGGTCGAGACGACGCAGAACGGGATGTCGCCCGCGCGCTGGTCGGCCACGATCATGGCCTCGAGCTTCGCCGCGTCCATCTGGACATTTTCGTTGACCGCGACGCGACGCAGTGCGTTGCGGCCGAGCCCCAGCAGTCCCGCCGACTTATCGAGAGAATGGTGCGCTTCCGCCGAGGCGTAAAACACCGGCCTGGCCCCGATGGAGGCTACGCCGTCATCGACGGCTTGCGGAAACCGCGCCGCCAGCGCGAGCGCGAGCGCGCTGAAGTTGGCTTCGTTGCCGCCCGAGGTGAAGGTGCCGTCAAACGGTTTGCCATTCCCATGGCCGTTTCCCCAGATGCGCTCGCCGATCCAGCGTACCGTCTCGTTCTCGATCTTCGAAGCCAGCTGCGAGCGCGCGAGGGTGGCGAGTTGCGGATTGAGCGCTGAGACCAGCGCCTCGGCCAAGACGGCGACGTATGTCGGCGTGGGGTTCATCAGGCCAAAGTAGTTTGCCGCCGGCACGTGGAAACCTTTGTGCACCAGCTCGTCGCACACTTCATCGAGCACGTGCTCGGGCTGGAGGCCGAGCTCGGGCATCTTGTCGGTGAGCTGTCCGAAAGTGCGCTGTTCGAGAGGGAGCTGTACGGGACGATCCGGCAGGGAAGAGAAGTACTGGTTGATGTGGTCGATCAGCTTGTAGCCAAGCCGCCGCCGCTCTTCTGCGTTCAGATCAAAACGTTCTGCGTCAAAGTCAAATCCCATAAAAGGGTACCTGCTTCGGTTGGCCGCTAGTGCTTCGGTCGTTGGTCGTTGGTCTTTTGGTCGCTGTGGTCTTTAGAACTTGGATCGTCGGCTTCCCGGAGGATAGCCGCGCCCATCAGTAGGATGCCTGAAGCGCCGAAAAGTACCAAATCATTCGGCTAGCGCTTGAGCGCGGCCGGGAACGGTCCTTGCGATTTACTTTTCGGGGTCCTTTTTCTCGTTTTTTTCCGCAACCCCCGTGGCGGCTGCGGGCTCGCCTGCGTCCGCGCTTTCCGCCCGCGGACGCAGCAGCGGGAACAGGATGACGTCGCGGATGGACTTTGAATCGGTGAGCAGCATGGTCAGGCGGTCGATGCCGATACCGTATCCCGCCGCCGGCGGCATGCCATAGCTGAGCGCGCGGACGTAATCGTGGTCCACCTGCGACATTGCTTCTTCGTCGCCGCGCTCCTTGGCTGCGACTTGCTCCTCGAAGCGCCGCAACTGATCTTCGGGATCGTTCAACTCGCTGAAGGCGTTGCCGACCTCAAGTCCGCCGATGAAGACCTCGAAACGCTCCACCCAGTCGGGCTCGTCCGGCTTGGGCTTGGAGAGGGGAGAGATATCGAGCGGGAAGTCGTAGAGGATCGTCGGCTGGATGAGGTGTTCTTCGGCGACCGTATCGAAGAGCGTGGCGATGGTCTTGCCTTTGGGATCTTTCGGATCGTAGGGCATGTGGGAATGGGAGGCGTGGAAGCGCTTGACGAGCGCGTCCACCGACTTCGCATCGGCGAAATCGGACATCGCCGGTTTCGCGCCCGCCGCTTCCGGCCAGTACTTGATGATGGCTTCGCGCATGGAGAGCCGCTGCCAGCCGGCGAAATCGAATTCCTTCTCGCCGAACTTCGCCTTCGTCGTGCCATTCACTTCCTGCGCGACGAAGGGAAAGAATTCTTCGGTGAGGTCCATCAGATCTTTGTAGTCCGAGTACGCCTGGTAGAACTCGAGCATGGTGAACTCGGGATTGTGCTGCGTCGAGATGCCCTCATTGCGGAAGTTGCGATTGATCTCGTAGACGCGGTCGAGCCCGCCCACCGTCAGCCGTTTGAGATATAGCTCGGGCGCGATGCGCAGGTAGAGATCGAGGTCGAGCGTGTTGTGGTGGGTGGAGAAAGGCTTCGCTGCCGCGCCGCCGTAGATGGGCTGCATCATCGGCGTCTCCACTTCCACGTAGCCGCGCGCGTCGAAGAATCTGCGCACTGCCTGTACCAGCTTGGCGCGCTTCACGAAGACTTCGCGGACCTCGGGATTCATGATGAGGTCGACGTAGCGCTGGCGATAACGCAGCTCCACGTCTTGCAACCCGTGCCACTTCTCCGGCAGCGGCAACAGCGACTTCGCCAGGAAGGTCATCTGAGCGACGTGTACGGTAAGCTCGCCCGTGCGGGTGCGGAAGAGGTATCCCTTCACTCCGATCTGGTCGCCGAGATCGAGCAGCTTGTAGAGCGCCCAGCCGGTTTCGCCGACGTCATCTTTCTTCACGTAGATCTGCAGCTGCTTGCCACCCTGCTGCAGGTGCGCGAAGCCGGCCTTGCCCATCACGCGGATCGCCATGATGCGTCCGGCGACGCTCACCTCCACGCGCGCCTTCTCGAGCTCCTCCGCTGGTTTCGGGGTGAACTCGTCGAGGATCTGCGGCACCGTATGCGTGGTCGCGTACTTGCGCGGATACGCTTCCTGGCCGAGGGCCTGGATCTGCTTCAGCTTCTCGAGGCGCAGCTCGTAGATCTTCTGGTCAAGGGCCAAAGCGACAGACTCTCCGTGGTGGGAACGCTGGAACGATGGGACGATGGATTATAAACGGCGCGGGATTATAAACGGCGCGCTGCCGCGATCAGAGTCCGAGCATGAAGACCGGAGCGCAGGCCGCGAGCGCGGCGGCGACTTGCAGTGCCAGTACCACGAGGGCCTGGCGCGGAGCGCGCGGGAGCCATTGGATGGCAAAGAACGCGACGATCGGCGCCTGCGCCACCATGAGGATCTGGAAGAGGTGAGCGGCGGTCCCTTCGTCGGCTTCACGGAAGAGCCCATGGCGGAGGAACACAGCGAGTATCACGGTGAGGACGGCGAGCGACATGGCCACGGGAAGCCACGCGCTGGGTTTTTTGATGATGGTCGATAAGCTCGTCCCCATCTCTTCCATCTCTCCGCCTCCGAGACCAGAAGTGTAAAGCACTTTTCGTGGTAGAGCAACAAGCACTGCTCTCCACCGGCGAGTCGCCCGCCTCCGCCTGATCGCTGCTTGCGATTTGTTACTCTGCTCTCGTGAGCCGCTCGCTCAAAGCGCACGTCCTGCTGGTGCTGAACACGCTGGTCTGGGGCGTGACCTTCGTCGTCATCAAAGACGCGCTGGCCGAGATCTCTCCGCTTTACTTCAACGCCGTGCGCATGACGCTCGCGGCCGTGTGCCTCGCCGCCGTCTACTGGCGCTCTCTGCTGCGCCTGGGTGTGCGCAAAGGTGACGAAGGCGCCCGCGCCACCTGGATCGCCGGCGCCGTGCTCGGACTCTTCCTTTGGGGCGGCTATGAGTTCCAGACGACCGGACTGGTGCTGACCACGCCGTCGAAGTCCGCCTTCCTGACTGGGCTATCCGTGGTGCTCGTGCCCGTGTTCCTGAGCCTGATCTGGCGCCGCAAGGTCAATCACTGGACGGTGACCGGAGTGCTCGCCGCGTTCGTCGGACTGTATCTGCTGACCGTGCCCGCGGGCGAGACCATGTTCGATATTTCGAGCGTGAATCGCGGTGACCTGCTGACCGTCGGGTGCGCCATCGCCTTCGCCTTCCACATCATCTTCCTCGGACGCGCTACCAAGAAGCACCCCTTCGAGCAGCTCGCCGTGCTGCAGACCGCCTTCGCCGCCCTGCTGATGTGGCTTACCGTCCCCATACTCGAGCGGCCGCACGCGGTCTGGAGCCCGCGCGTGGTGTGGGCCATCCTCGTCACCGGCGTGCTGTGCACCGCGGTGGCCTTCAGTATCCAGGCTTGGGCGCAGCAGTTCACTCCTCCTACCCACACCGCCCTCATCTTCGCGCTCGAGCCGGTGTTTGCCTGGCTCACGTCTTACGTGGTGCTGCACGAGCGCTTGGGAGGCCGTGCGGCGGCGGGCGCAGCGCTGATCTTGGGCGGCATCCTGCTCTCTGAGCTGTTGGGACGGGTAGTGGAGCCGCAGCCCGGCGTGCTGGCCCCCGCAGAGCTTGAAGAAGAAGGCAGTTAGCAGATTGTTTGTAGCTCATTGATATTTTTGATAACGAAATGTTACCTGGATGCGTCTAAAGACTGGTAGGCCTGTCCCCACAAATCCAAAAAAGGGAAGACGACCGGCAGTTATAATCAGGTGTTGGCCGCTATTGAGGCCGAAGGAAAGAAGGACTATGGATCCCCGTTTTACCGCCGCCTGGCAAAAGATGAAGGCGCGCCGCCTGGGTTCGACGTTCCTGGTGGTCGCGACACTCGCCTTCGGAATACTTATTGGGACCGTGATCACGCACGGCGTGAAGGGCAAGGAGCCGGGGCCGAACTCGGCTGACGCCACTCCGCTGCAGATGCCGGCGCCGCAGCAGCTTTCGAATGCGTTCTCGCAGATCGCCAAGCAGCTCGAGCCCACGGTCGTGAACATCAACACCGAATCCACCATCAAGGCGCCGAAGCGCCGCCCGCGCCAGCCCGGACAGGGGCAGGAGGACGATCCCTTCCAGGATTTCTTCGACCGCTTCTTCGGCAGCCCCGACCAGGGCCAGGGTCCCGGCGGTCAGGGTAGCCCAGAAGGCATGCGCCAGCGCTCACTCGGCTCCGGCGTGATCGTGGACTCGAAGGGTTACATCGTGACCAACGCGCACGTGGTGGAGCGTGCGGACCGCATCCGCGTGAAGCTGATGGACGATCCGCAGGGCGCCGCCGGGCATGACGCGAAGGTCATCGGCGTGGACCGCGAGACCGATCTCGCGGTGATCAAGATCGATGCGGGGCGGGCGCTGCCCTCCGCCAAGCTCGGCAACTCCGATTCCATGAACGTGGGCGACTGGGTGCTTGCCATCGGCAGCCCGTTCGGCCTCGAAGAGTCGGTCACCGCCGGCATTGTCTCGGCCAAGGGACGCAACATCGTCCCGCGGCAGCAGTTCCAGTCGTTCATCCAGACCGACGCGGCCATCAACCCCGGCAATTCCGGCGGACCGCTGGTCAACATGGCGGGTGAGGTCATCGGCATCAACACCGCCATCTTCACGCAGTCGTCCGGATATCAAGGTGTCGGTTTCGCCATGCCGTCGAGCACCGTGCTCACGGTCTATAACCAGCTTATCTCGCCGGAGCATCGCGTGACCCGCGGCTCCATCGGCATCGAGTTCAACGCCGTTCCCAACCCGGCGGTCGCGCGCATCTATGGCGTGAACGACGGCGTGACGGTCGCGAACGTGCGGCCCGGCAGCCCGGCGGACCAGGCCGGCGTCAAGGTCGGCGACACCATCACCGCGGTAGACGGCAGGGGCGTGAAGTCCGGTGACGAGCTGGTGAACTACATCTCCAGCCTGAAGCCAGGCTACAAAGCCAAGGTCAACTACGTCCGCAACGGCAAGTCGGATAGCACCAGCGTCACCATCGCCGATCGCGCCAAGCTATTCAGCGATCGGTCCGGTGAAGAGGATGAGGAAGCCGACAACTCGCAGCCGCAGGATAGCCGCTTCGGCATCTCAGTGCGCAACGTCACGCCCGACATCGCTTCGCGGCTCGACATCCCCGCCAACCGGGGCGTGATCGTGGCAGAAGTGAAGCCCAGTAGCTTCGGTGAGGATGTGGGACTCAGCCGCGGCGACGTGGTCCTCGAGATCAATCGCCAACCGGTCAACTCCGACGACGACTTCCGCCGTATCCAGGGCACGCTCAAGAGCGGGCAGGACGTTGTCTTCCTCGTACGCCAAGGCAGGGGCCGCAGCGCGGGCACCATCTTCCTGGCCGGTACGTTGCCGTAAACCAACGCCGGACCCTTCGGCCCCTCAGGGGGCCGGAGGGCAACCGCCGTCTGGTACCCGCGGTCTAGGTACCAGCCTGCGTGGTTCCCGTTGTCTAGTACCCCGTTGTCAAGTACCCCCCAGGGTTACGAAGAGACATGTACCACGGAAGCAATCTTGTCTCTGGCGCACCGGCGTCAGATGTGAAATGATGCCGCAGTTCTGAATCCCAATGCAGCTACGGTTTCAACCAGCGCCACCTCCGGCGCCGGCGCAAAGGTGTTTTGTCGAAGCATTTATTTTGGCCGATTCTGTCGAACCTAAGAGGTGTTGTTTGCATAGTTCCAAACGGAGTCCCAAACAAAGTCCCAAACAAAGTCCCAAACGAACCATCCAGATCGCATTCGCGATATTCTGCCTGGCGCTGTTAGCCGCCGCGCCGGCCTCGGCCCGCACTACGAAGAAGTCAGGCCACAAAGCCACCAAGACATCGGTTAAGTCCGGAAAACACGGCAAAGGCAAAGTGAGGCGGGTCGCCCGGGGCGCGTGGAAGCGCCACGGTCAGCAGGGCATCAAGGAAGACCGCACCCGCGCCATCCAGTCGGCGCTCATCCGCGAACGCTACCTCGATGGCGACGTCAACGGCGTGTGGGACACCCGCACCCAGGCCGCCATGCAGAGATTCCAGTCCGACAATGGATGGCAATCGAAAGTGCTGCCCGATGCGCGCGCGCTCATCAAGCTCGGCCTCGGTCCTGACCACACCGGATTACTGAATCCCGAGACCGCCGCCATCCCAACGATAAGCACTACGGCAGGGAAGTCGTCGGCCGGCACAGGAAACATCCAGCAGTAGCGAGTCAGTCTTGAGCAAGCGCCCGCCACGGCGGGCGCTTTCGCTTTTGCAGGCCGGTGGCTCGGCGCGCAGTCGGGGGTGCCACGTTTGGTTTTCTCTTTATGAAGGGTCATGCTGAGGAACCGAGGGGCCCCCAGCCGGGGTATCGGCGACGAAGCATCTCAGGTCTTCAGCCTCCACGGGGAGCCGGTTTGACTGGTGTGGGATAACCTACTGCGGCAGGACAGCCGCTCGGCTCTCCCACCCTCTTGATCACTCCATCAAGCTCGGGTGCCCCATCCTTTGCGGAGCAGGTCCATCGCGCAGCAAAGGGTGGGAGCGACAATCTCGGCGCCACCTCAATCGGCGACCTGGAATGGGGTCCCCTTTCAGCTCTTCGCGCCCTCGACGGGTCGGGACAGACTCTTGGCCTCCCACCCTTTGCTCCGCCAAAACCCCGGCTGCGCAAAGGATGGGGCACCCTCAGTTTCGCGCAGCGATATACTTTTGGCCTTTATGAGAGAGGGTGGGCCACCCGCCTGTAACAAGGTCACAAGGGGGCGGGAATGGAGGACTATTGCATGGCAGACCACTGGGTTTGCGAAGGGGATAATTCCGCATCGGGTATCCCGATCCGTGATGCACTGATTACAAACGGGAAATCCCCGAGAGGGAGAGAGGGGGTGTATCCCGATGGCGGACCAGGTGAGGCCAACGCCTTTTGGAGAGCCTTTAACCACGAAGGTAACGAAGTCTCACGAAGGTTTTGCTTTTTCCCTCTTCGCGTTCCTTCGTGACCTTCGTGGTTCATGCTTTTGGGTAGGTTTCGAATGGATCAATGAACCAATGGCTCAACGCAGCCCGGCGTCCCGCGCGCGCTTGATCTCGACCACCGCCACCCACTCGCCGCCGCGACGCTCCTGAAAGACGATCTCGCCGCCCAGCAGTTGCGCGGCGAACTCGGGCGGCAGGTCCTGGTGGTCGTCGAAGAAGCGCTTCTGCTGGCGCTCCCACCAGTCCCAATGGAACATGTTCTGTAACCCGCGCGCCGGCGCGTACTTGGTCGAGAACAGCAGCGCGACATCGTAGGGCGCTGACACCGAAGCGTGTTGAGCGAGCTGGATCTGTTCGAGCGAGAAGTCGTTGATGCGGACCACGGGGATCGGTGTCTTCACGTAGCCGAGATACGGCTTGGTCAGCTCGTCGCTCGCCGGCCACGCCGTCAGCACGCGCGCGCCAGAATGGAGATGGCGCTGTTCGATCATGGCCTCCGCCTGCACGTGCAGCAGGATGAAATCGCGGTAGGCGAGGTTATCCTCGGGTGCGATGCGATAGGGCGGCGCGATGAACCAGCTCGCCACGAAGGTGGCGCAGACGGCCGCGATCGCCACCTGCCAGCCGCGCACGCGCCGCCATAGCGTCGCGACGCAGACCAGGATCACCAGCGGGACCACCGGCAGCATGTAGCGCGCCAGCACGGCGCCGCCGACCAGCGACAGCGCCACCACATACGCCGCGGTCGTTACTCCGAAAGTCAGCTGGTGTGAAAGCGAGATGCGCTGGCGATTGTGCAGCGGCGGCAGAAACATCGCCACGCCCGTCGCCGCCGTCAGCACGAAGAGGTTCATGTGTCCCACGACCTGCCACAGGCGTTGGATCGCGGCGAGCAGGAAGCGCAGCGGGTCGAGCGTTGCGGTGACGTTGTAGCGCACGAACTCGGGATTGCCGAAGATGTATCCCGTCTGCTCGTAGTGGTAGGCGAACCAAAGCGCGAGGGGGACTACGGGCACGAGCAGAGTGGCAGCTTTGCCCAGCGAGATGCTTCGTCGCTGCGAGCTCGCTGGAGAAACCGCTCGCTCGCGACGCTCCCCAGCATGACCCTTCAAGAAGGGAAGCGAACTCTGCAAAAACGCGCGCAGCACTTCCCATGCGAACAACGCCGCCGGCGCGATGATGGCCGTCTCCTTACTCAATGCCGCCAGCGAGAACATCAGCGCGCACATCCAGCGCCGGTCTTCGCAGTAATAGCTCAGCGCCCAAAGGGTGAATGCGGCGGCGGCCACGTCCAGGTGCGCGAGCGAGCTCTGCATGAAGAAGACGGAGTAGAGCGCGGTGCACGCGACCGTCGCCGTTGCGACGGCAGCATTCGAAACGACCAGCGCGAGCCGGAAGAGGCCGAGCAGCGCAAATCCAGCGCACAGCAGCATGGCTGTCCTGGTGACCGCCGGGGTGAAAGCCGATGTCGTCCATGCGGAGAGCTTCCACCACAGCGCGAGCCACGCCATCACCAGGGGCGGATGCGCGTTCGATATTGTCGCTTGCGGGATGAGCGCGCCGTGCAGGTAGAGGTCGTGCGCTGCGGGGATGTAGTAGCCGGCTTCGTCCCAGAAGTAAGGCAGGCGCAGGAGCGGCGCGTGCAGCGCAAATAGAGCGGTGAATATGACCGCGAAGACGAGCACCGGAGCGAGCGGCCAGCGCGGCGCGGCTTGCGGCGTCGTCATCGTCGTTTGCATAACCAGACGCTGGGTTTGCGTAACCAGACGCTAGTTGATGATCCCAGCGGAGGCCATGCGCGGGTCGAGCTTGATCTCGCCAAACGTCTTCTCGTAGTTGGTGACGTTCTGCTCCAGGATCGCGTGCAACGCCTTCGCCTGTTGCGGGCTCAAGTAGACACCCTGGAAGTTGCGGACCTCGACCTCGTTCGGCGTCTGCTGTTGCAGCGTGCCGAAGACGAGGAAAAAGTCCCACACGTTCACGCGGATCTGCACGCTGTTGGCGTAGCTCTCGCGGTAGTCCTCACTCTGGGTCAGCTTGATCTCGGGCTGGTTCGGATTGTTGGGATTCGCCATAGGAAGGACTCCGCTGCCGATACTAGCAGAAGCATATTGGTGCGAAAGGAGGGACTCGAACCCCCACGGGTTTCCCCGCCAGATCCTAAGTCTGGTGCGTCTGCCAATTCCGCCACTCTCGCACAACTGAAGCACACGTCTCGCACAGACACACGGACGTGCGACGTGCGTCGTGCGTCGTACCTTGAAATTATAAACGGGATAAAGGCACGGGCCATCGTCTGCGAATGACGCTGGGCAAACGCCCGCGGGACTGCCTGTGACCCCGGCGGCGTCAACCGGAGGCCGACGACTACATCTTCTGGATGCCGTCGTAGACCAGCAGCCCGACCAGCAGCGCCAGTAGCGCGCCCGAGCCCGCCATCGTCGCGCGCACGTAGGGTTGCAGGCGGTCGATCTTGTGGATCAACTCCGTCTGCTCCTGCTGCATCTGCGATTCAGCTTCGTCGAGGAATAGCTGATCGTCTTCGTGCATTGTCAGCGTGCCGCGGTAGATCAGCAGGATGACGAGCACGGTCGTTACCGCGCCCCACGCCGTCGCGAGCGCGACCATGAATGGTGTCCATTCCACCATGTGACACCTCGCTCTCTCTTTCGCCTGCCCCCACGCCCGTCCCGCAGGCGGGGCGGTGCGCCACTCAGAGGGCCTATACCGCAAATTATAGCCCCGCTGTCCGGCCCTGCGAACCGCTTTATTTGGATTTTCGCCGCCGCCAAAAGTTTTCCTGGGTGCGCGGGAGGCCGGTTTTACCGGTGGGTGGAGGCGGAATACCAGTTGCGCCATGCCGCCGCGTCCTCGCCCAGGCTCTGGCCGGTGATATCGCGCAGGGCCTGAAAGATCCACTTGTGCGTGGCCGCGTCGAGCGCGGGATCGTCGGCGTAGTCGAGCAATTCGGGGACAGCCTGCATGCGCTGCGCATGGTCCAGCATGCCTGACTGTGCCAGGCTGCACGCCGCGCGCTCGCGGACGCGCGCCGAACTGTCATTGCGCAAGACCTCCAGTAGCGGAGCGATGGACTCGTCCTGCCCGGTCAAAGCCAGGCCCTCGACCGCCCAGTAGCGGGCCTCTTCTTGCGAGTCATGCAGATAACTGACCAGCGTTTGCCGCGCGCGGTCAGCTTCGACGCCGCGGTTGGCCAGCTCGCCCAGTGCCCAGAGGGCGCCGGTGCGGTGCGCGCCGCCGGGTTCGGCGGCGGTGATCATCTTGTCCACCATCTCGGGCGTCTTGGGGGTGCCGCGCGCGGCCATATCCACCTCTAGCGCCGCTGCGCGCACGCGCAGGTCGTTCGAGTTCAGCGCCGCGGTGACCAGCGCCCACAAGCGCTGGTCTTCATGGATCTTGCCGCGCCAACCCGCAACGCGTTTCTCGATCTGCTCGGCCGCGCCTGCGTCGTGATTGATGGCGCGCTCCAGCAGGCGCTGCGCCTGCACCTGTGGAGGCAAACCGTCGAGTCCCTCGATTTCGTCTTCGGAAAGGTTTGCCGGCCCCGCCGTGACCGGCTCGCCGGCGAGTCCTAGCCTGACCTTCAAGTCTGCCCAGGCCGCCTGCACGGTGTCGGCTTTCAGGTAGAAGAGCCCGCACACTAACATCACGGCGGTCGCGACCACGATGATCTTCAGCCGCTTCTGCTGGCCCGCGGTATCCACCTCGGCGGAGTAGCCCTCGGGCTCGAGCTGGGCCTCCGTGGCGTTCAGATGCTGCGGATCCTCCGCCGGCGGCGGCGGCTGTTTTGCCGGCGGAAAGAACAGCGGATCGCGGTCGGAGTCGGACATCTAGTTGATTTAGCCCCGGTTGATTTTAGCCCTGTCAGATTCTAGCCCCTCTCTAAGAACGCAGAGGGTTTCGGGGCTTGCGGGCTGCGGGTTAACAACTTGCGCCCCCATGGCGCGGAACGTCATCTAAGATATTGAGCGCATTTGCTATAATCGTTATAGATCTTAGGAGAAGAGAAGCATGTCTTGTTCAACCCCATTGACGTCAGCTCCCACGGCCCAGCCGCAGACTGGCGAAAAGAAGGCTGCGCTGAGCCTCACCCCGAACGCCGTCGTGAAGGTCAAAGAGATCATGACGCAGCAGGACCCAGTCCCCAGCGGACTGCGCATGGGCGTGGTCGGTGGCGGCTGCTCCGGCTTCTCATACTCGATGTCGTTCGAGAACTCGGCCGGCATGATGGACAAGGTCATCACCTTCGACGGCCTGAAAGTCTTCGTGGACGCCACTTCGATGATGTACCTCGCTGGTTGCGTGGTCGACTACGTGGAGACGCTCGAGGGCGCGGGCTTCAAGTTCGAGAACCCGAACGTGAAGTCGACCTGCGGTTGCGGTTCTTCGTTCAGCGTATAAGGTTTTTGAGATTCAAAGCCTCGCCCCCGGGCGAGGCTTTTGTTTTGGGGAGCGCCGGCG
>JALYLW010000068.1 GCA_030774055.1 Acidobacteriota bacterium | reverse complement strand
GCGCTTCAGCGCTGGGTTCCTGGCCCGGGGAACAGTCCACCGCGACCGAGCCGGAACGGCGAAGGAGCGCGAGCCGCCCTCAATCGCTCGGATAGTGCAGGTCGAAGAACGCTTCCACGCTCGTCTTCAACTGCTTCTCGATGTCTTCCTTCGCGCCCTCGAGCACGTGCATGGTGCAGCGCGCCTCGCGGCCGTTCTTCAGCTTGATGGGCGCGTCGCCCACCTGTTCGATCTCGTCCGCCGGCAGCAGACGCATACCGTAGACCAGCACCAGATTCGCCATGCCGGGATTGTACCGGCTACGGTAGAATCGCGGCGATGCGCCAAATCCTTGCACTCCTCGTCCTCTCCATAGCGACCTTCGCCCCCCACACCTTTAGCCAGGACCAGCCGCAGCCGCCGCCGGCGGGCGAAACAAAACAGCCCGAGGTCCACGTCACCTACCTCAACGTCTGCACCCCGCAGGACGATGAGAAGAAGCTGCTCACCGATACGCTCGCGCGCATCCCGGCGCAGCCTGGCTTCTCGAGCGACTTTGAGGTCGCGCGCGGACGGACGGGCGTCACCAGCGGCGAACTGGCGGCCAAGCTGGCCGGAGCCGGCGCGCTGCCGCCCTCCACCTGGGTGCGCATGCGGCGCGAGTTCGCGAAGGGGTATTGGGCCAACGTGCAGTACTCGATGACGCGCGATGAGGCTGGCATCGCCGAGGTGCTCGTCTTCCGCGTCCGCGATCCCAAGGAGGTGATGCAGGTGGCGATCAGCGACACCGTGACCGTCACCGATCCCGCGTCCGTGCTGGCCGCCGATACGCCCGCGGCGCGCATCAAGATCGAGCGCTTCGGCAAATCGTCGGTGGGGCTCACGCATTGTCCCGGAGCCGATCAGAAGGCCTACCAGTCGCTGTTCCGCGGCGCCTCGCGCACCCTCTCGCTCTACCGCGATCTGCTGGGCGCGCGCACCGGAGTGCCGGCGGAGTTTGCGCGGCTGGGCGGCGGTGCACCGAAGTCCACCGCCAAGCCAAAGAAGCCGGCGGGTACTGCGCCAGCGTCGCCGCCGGATGCCGCTCCGGCTCCCAAGTCCAAGCCACAGAAACCGTGACGGCAGGCGCTTCGGGCATTTACACTGCATCGTTCATCAGGCCGCATCGTTCGTCGCCCCGAAGCATCCATATGAAACCAAGAGCCAAAGGCTAAGAGCCATCTACAAATGGAGAACGCTGTACGCAATGTCGTGATCTTGGGGTCCGGATGCTCGGGCCTGACCGCCGCCATCTACGCCGCGCGCGCTAACTTGAAGCCCGTGGTCTATGAAGGGCACGAGCCCGGCGGACAGCTCTCGCTCACCACCATGGTCGAGAACTTCCCCGGCTTTCCCGAGGGCATCCATGGACCCGAGCTGATCGAGCACATGCGCAAGCAAGCGCGGCGCTTCGGCGCCGAGGTGCGGACCGGCCACCTGGTGAAGGCCGACCTCGGGGTCCGTCCCTTCGTGCTCGATTTCGGCAAAGAGAAGGTGGAGGCGCTCACGCTCATCATCGCCTCCGGCGCGTCGGCGCGCTGGCTCGGACTGCCCAGCGAGCAGGCGCTCATCGGCCACGGCGTGTCGTCGTGCGCTAGCTGTGACGGCTTCTTCTTCAACGGCAAGGAGATCACCGTGATCGGCGGCGGAGATTCGGCGATGGAAGAGGCCTTGTTCCTTACCCGCTTCGCCACCAAGGTCACAGTGATCCACCGGCGCAGCGAGTTTCGCGCGTCGAAGATCATGCTGGAGCGAGCGCGCGCCCATAAGCAGATCGAGTTCCTGCATGACACGGTGGTGGAAGAGGTCCATGACCCCGCCAAGCAGGAGGTCACCGGCCTCAAGCTGCGCAACGTCAAGACCGGGAAGGTGTGGGATTTCCCCACCAGCGCGCTGTTCCTCGGCATCGGGCACATCCCCAACGCCAAGATGTTCCACGGCCAGCTCGAGATGGACGAGGACGGCTATCTCATTGCCAAGGACTATGTGTTGACCAAGGTCTCGGGCGTCTTTGTTTCGGGCGACGTGGTCGACCGGCGCTACCGCCAGGCCGTCACCGCCGCAGGAACTGGCTGCATGGCGGCCATGGAAGCAGAGCAGTTCCTGGAACTAGCCGGCCGCTAAGCTTAATAATCAAAGCAACTTATACTCGACACGCCCACATCATCGCTACGTACAATCTAACAGATATATCTAAAAGAGTTAAGAGCGTGTCGCGCGGGTGCTGGACCTCGGATCGCAGTTTCCGCTTGACTTATGACTCTAAGAGATATATCTCTAAGACTCATGGGAAGAGTAGCTAAGCTTCGGAACCACAAAGATGGGGACAGCAAACCCCGCAGCAGCACCGACTACGCCGTCCTCGGTATGTTGACGCTGCGGCCGATGTCTGGCTACGACATCCGCGCGACCATCGGCGAGAGCATCGCCTACTTCTGGACGGAGAGCTACGGCCAGATCTATCCCACGTTGAAACGGCTGACGAAGGAGAAGCTGGTGACGCGCCGCACGGAGAAAGCCGGCGGACGCGAGCGGCACGTCTACGCCATCACCGCCGGCGGGCGCGACGCGCTGGCGGATTGGCTGCGCCACCCGGCCCAGCCGCGCGCGCCGCGCAACGAGCTGTTGTTCAAGCTGTTCTTTGCACGCCATGCCTCGCCCGCAGACGCCAGTGAGCAGGTGACGAGCTTTCGCGACGCAAAGCGGCGCGAGCTTGCCGGGTACGTGCAGGTCGAGCAGGAACTGCACCAGCGGCACGGGAAGCATCCTGACCTCGCCTATTGGTTGATCACGTTGCGCTACGGACAGCTGGAAGCGGAAGCGCACCTGCGCTGGGCGGAAGAGGCGCTCGAGATCCTGGCTGAGTTGCAGGCGAGTGCGCCGCCGCGAGCGGCAGGGTAGGGAAGGAATCAAATGGAGAACTTTATCCGCGCGCTGTTAGTCATCCACATCGCCGCCGGCTTTGCCGCCTTTTTCTGCGCGCCCGTGGCACTGCTCACGCTGAAGGGTGGGCCCACACATCGCCGCTTCGGCAAGTACTACCTTTACCTGATGTCCATCGTGAGCGCGACGGCGATCATCTTGGCCATCTATCGCCCCATCGTCTTCCTGGCGCTGGTCGCGGTCTTCAGCTTCTACTTCGCCTTCAAGGGTTACCGCATCCTGCTGCGCAAGAACGGCCCGGCGCAGCCGCTGGACTGGGCAGGCGCGGCGCTCATGGTCGCTTCCGGCATCGGATTGGTCGCGCTCGGCGTGCTACGGCCCGCGGGATTTCCCATGCCCTCGCCCACTGTCTCGATCGCATTCGGCGTGGTGGCCATCCTGTTCGGCGGCTTCGACATACTGCAGTTCGCGCGTCCCATAGCCGACAAGAACGCATGGTGGTATGGCCACATGGGCGGGATGCTGGGCAGTTACATCGCCGCGGTCTCGGCTTTCTCGGCGGTGAACCTTAAGTTTCTGCCGCCGACGATTCGCTGGCTGTGGCCCAGCCTCATCGGCGTCCCGGTGATCTTCATCTGGATCGCCTACTACCAGCGCAAGTTCAACGGCAAGCAGGCAGCGCCCGTCGCGACCGCCTGAAGTGC
Source organism: Acidobacteriota bacterium (assembly GCA_030774055.1). Lineage (NCBI taxonomy): Bacteria > Pseudomonadati > Acidobacteriota > Acidobacteriota bacterium. The sequence continues at coordinate 18,879 of JALYLW010000068.1, read as the reverse complement.
GGTGCGCGCCAAGGATCAAGGATCAAGGATCGACGATCGATGTTGCTACTCTTCATCGCATACGCACTCGCGCTCTCGGCTGCACTGGGCCTACGCGGCTACCGCGCCAAGCCTGCGATGTCGGCGGGAACGGCGACACCGGCAGGGACGGCAGGAACGGCGCAACGCATCTCGCGGGTATTGATTGTGGGAGCGACCGGCGGCACGGGACGGCAGCTCGTGGCACAGGCATTGGAGCGCGGATATCACGTCACCGCGCTGGTGCGCGACCCGTCGAAGCTGGCAGCGGACCATCCCCGCCTGGCCGTGATGCGCGGCGACGTGCTCGACCCTGAGTCGGTCGGGGCAGCAATGCGCGGGCAGGAGGCGGTGGTGTCCGCGCTCGGCCATAAGCGATTTTTTTATCCCACTCGCATCCTTTCGCAAGGCACCGCGAACCTGCTTGACGCCATGACGGCTCACGGCGTCCGCCGTTTCGTTTGCGAGACCACTCTCGGCATCGGAAGCAGCGCCGGCCGGATGGGCCTCTACTACACGCTGTTCATCATCCCCGTGATCCTGCCGTTTTATTTTTCGGACAAGACGCGGCAGGAACGCAGGATCGCGGCCAGCCGAGCGGATTGGGTCATCGTCCGGCCTGGAATGCTGACCAATGGGGCGAAGCGCGGCCGTTACCGCGTTGGCTCCGGCGTCGGCAGCTTTCTCTTGACCGTGCGCATCTCCCGCGCCGATGTGGCGGCCTTCATGCTCGACCAGCTGGAGCGCGACGCACTTCTGGGAACCGCCGTAAGCGTGGCTTGGTAAAAGACTTCGTTCTAGCTTTCGGGATCACCGGGCATCTCGACCGGTTCGGACTCGAGCGCGGTGAGCACTTCCTCATCCACATCCCAGTTCTTCAGGATGCGGACAGCGGTGCGCGAACCAAAGCCCGCGCGAACCAACGCACGAAAGACGCGCGCGACCTGCTTCTGGTCCGCCGGCTTCTTCAGCCGCTTGCGCTTGAGGAAGGCGCGCGCCAGCGTCTCTTCGTCGGACCCTTCATACGCGTCGTTCACCGACTGCGTGATGACGTCGCCGTGAACGCCCTTTTGCTTGAGCTCGCTGACCACGCGGAAGCGTCCGAGCTTCTCATTGTCTTTGCGATAGTTGGAATAAGTCGCGGCGAAGGTGGAGTCGTTCAGGTACTTCAGTTCCTTGAGCCGCTCGACCACGCGCTCGATCATCTGCGCGCCGTTTTCCTGCGTGCCTACACGCTGGCGCATCAGCCGCTTGAGCTCCGCCACGCTGCGCGCGCGGCGTCCAAGCGCGCCAATGGCGTACTCGTAGAGCGCGGCCTCGTCATAAGTCTTGCGCGAGCGGCGGAAGGTCATGCCGGCATTCTAATCCTCGTGGCAAGAGCGAATAACAACAGGAGGAGGGGAGGAGAGGAGGAAGAACGGGAAGAAAACAAAGGAATGAACACGGAAGGAGGAGCTAAAAGGCGGGACAGGGCTCAAACCACAAGATCAAAAGTAAGAAACCTCCTCTCCTCCTGTTGTTGCCTCCGCAAAAACAAAAGACGCGCCGAGGCGCGTCTTTGTACCAATGGACGAACTATCCCTGATGTCCGGCGGACTGCATCTGTTCGCGAGCGGAATCGGCGGTCGAGCCGATACCCTGGACGCGCAGCTTGAAGTCGTCGGGGTTGGAAGCGTTCTCCAGTGCGGTATCGTAATCGATCAGGTTCTGGGTGTAGAGGTCGTAGAGCGACTGATCGAAGGTCTGCATGCCGTACTGCGACACGCCGGCGGCGAGCGCTTCCTTGATGGAACGCGTCTTTTCCGGCGTGATGATGCACTCGCGGATGTACGCGGTGGAGACGAGCACCTCGATGGCGGGGACGCGGCCCTGTCCATCGGCGCGCTTCACCAGGCGCTGCGAGATGACGGCGCGCAGCGTTGCCGCCAGCTGCATGCGCACCTGCTTCTGTTCCGGCGGCGGGAAGACGGAGATGATGCGGTTGATGGTCTCGACCGCGTCCAACGTGTGCAGGGTCGAGAACACCAAGTGGCCGGTCTCCGCGGCGTGCAGCGCCGTCCCGATGGTCTCGAGATCGCGCATTTCGCCGACCAGGATGATGTCGGGATCCTGACGCAAGCTGGCGCGCAGTGCCGAGCCGAACGAGGGCGTGTCCACTTCCACCTCGCGCTGGTTGACGAAGCCCTTCTTGTCGCGATGCAGGAACTCGATCGGATCCTCGATGGTGATGATGTGCTCCGGCCGCGTGGAGTTGATGCGGTCGAGCATGGCCGCCAGCGTGGTCGATTTGCCGGAGCCGGTCACGCCCGTCACCAGCACCATGCCGCGAGCTTCATTGCAGATCTGCTCGATGATCTTCGGCATGTAGAGCTCTTCCAGCGGCTTGATCTTGGTGGGGATGACGCGCAGCACCAATCCCACGTTGCCGCGTTGCTGGAAGACGTTCACACGGAATCGTCCCAGGCCGGCGACGCCGTAGGCCATGTCCAGCTCTGCCGTCTCTTTGAACTTCTGTTTTTGCCGGTTGCTCATCATGCTGAACGCCATGTTCAGCATGTCTTCGGCGGAGATGCGGGGCTGGTCGGTGAGCGGGAGCAAATCGCCGTCCAGGCGTACGTGGGGGAAGTTTCCGACCTTCAAGTGCAAGTCGGAGGCCTTCCGCTCCATCGCGATCTTCAACAGGTCATCAATGTGCATGGCTTATCCGTGGATAGCTGACAACTGATAGCTGCAAGCTCAAAGCTGCTGCAAGTGGGCTGAAACGTATCACTTTGTGGGGGTTTTCGCAATCGGAGTGTCACCTGAAAAGCCGCATTTTGTGCCTCTCAGACGCGGGTGCGGGGATCTGGGAAACCCTCTCCGCCTAAGGTTCTTTGCCCTCCCGCGCCGCCCGGACCTGGACCTGAAGCACGGTCGCAGATGTCGGACGAAGGCGGGTGGCCCACCCGAAACTGTGGGTGCCCCACCCGAGCCGGTGTTGCTCGGGTGGGAGGCAGGATCTCTCACGCTGGCAAGGGTCAAGGTCTTGTTCCAGAACTAGAACAACATCCACGTCCGGCCTTCGTCCCACCGCAGACGCGCGTAGTCTCGCTCCGTGCCGAGCCGACTCAAGCGCTACAACCAGACCGGCGGGCTGCATTTCGTCACCTTCAGTTGTTACCGGCGCATGCCGCTGCTCGGGTCGGCACGCCGACGCGACCTGTTTCTCCGCGCCCTGGAGTCCACGCGGCGGAGCTATCGGTTCATCGTCGTCGGCTACGTGGTGATGCCCGAGCACGTCCACCTGCTGCTCGACGAGCCACGCCGCCGCGACCTTCCGGCAGCGTTGCAGGCACTCAAGCAGAGCGTCTCGCGGCGCGTGCTCGGCAGCGGCAAGCGGCGGCGCGACCAGCCATCTCTGTTCCAGGCAGGCTTGGACCACTTCTGGCAGCGTCGCTTCTATGATTTCAATGTCTTCAGCACGAAAAAGATTCGCGAGAAGCGGCGCTACATGCACCGCAATCCGGTGAAGCGCGGGTTGGTCGAGCAACCGGAGTACTGGCGCTGGAGCAGCTATCGGCACTATGCTTTCGGCGAAGCTGGAGCGGTCCTGGTGAACGCTGACTTCGGGATCCACGGACGGGTGCAGACCCTTGCCTCCCACCCGAGCAACACCGGCTCGAGTGGGGCACCCACTGATGTGCCAGATGAAAAGAAATAAAGAACACCGTGCTTGGGTGGGCCACCCGCCCTGGATATTGAAAACTAAAGACGGCCGATACACCTACACGATTGCGGTCACGTTTAAGGACCGGGAACACTTCTATCCTGACAGAGTATCAGTTCCAAAGGGGTTCAAGGAAGTCGCCGACTATCATACCCACCCGCACAATTTTCACGCGGAAGGAGAGGGGTTTTCGGCGGGAGACGAGACACACGCCAACTACTTTCACAGGACTGTCTATGTAGCGGACACGTATTCAAGGAATCTGTATAAGTTCACGCCAGGCAAAACGGAATTCAAGCCCAATGAATATTGCTGCGGTGTGATTGGAGACCCAATGGGCCATATTCCGTAGGGGAATTCTTGGTCCCGATTTGACTCGGGCCGCCCTACTCACAACTTAGGAGGCCAAATAGTGCGTCACCTTCGAAGATTCGAACGAACAGCTCTTCTTGTCCTAGTGCTTCTAACCTCTGGGTACGAGGCTGCTCCTCAGGGACAAACACGCAGATCTTCCGGGAACTCGGCGAAGGTCACGGACGCAAGCATGATTGCTTTACTTGCCGCCCCCCAAAAATATAACCGCAGAATCGTTCGGACGGTTGGATTCATGTGCATCGAGTTTGAAGGCAATGCTCTTTATCTTCACGAGGAAGATTATCGTCGTGGGTTAACAAAGAACTCGTTCGCACTCCGTTTATCCGAATCGCAACTGAAAGAGGTCAAAGGATTAAGCCTGAAATATGTGGTATTAGAAGGTAAGGTGTACGCAGATGGCCTGGAGGCGTCGGACATATGGGGCGGTGCGATTGGTAGTGTCACGCGTCTAGAGGCTTGGCCAGTTAACCGGGGAGAGAAAACAAACTGAGCGCTGCGGTCTTGCTTGTGCGTCCGGCGGGTGGCCCGCGTAAATGTGGTCGTATGGCCGGGTGGCCCACCCAAACTCTCGGGTGCCCCATCCTTTGCGGAGCGGGTTCATCGCGCAGCAAAGGGTGGGAGGAAGGGTCTGTTCCAGAACCAGAACAAGACTGAGCGTCGCCATCAACGTTACCCTGCCTGCAGAATGGCAGAGGAGAGCGCGAGCTGCGGCACGATAGGACCTGCTCCCACACAAGCGTCCGCTTGTGTGGGTAGAAGAATCGCGAGTCTAGTAAGCTATTTCGCTTTACTTTCGCCTATCGCTGCGCTACCCTCGTCTCGTCCGTCCCACGCCGGACTGTCACGCTCCTTCTCATCTTCGCCGATGTGAACGCTGTTAATCACCTCGCCATATTTCGCCCTCCGCCATGGCGGCTCTTTCGCACCGAGTCTCGCCGGGACCGGCCGAGATCCAACCGAGACCTGAACCGGGATCGAACCGGGATCAGGACCGGGACCTCTTTTCCCTAAGCTGCTGAAAAGATTACCCGGAATCCGAATCGGTCACAGGCAAGGGGGAGGGGAGACCGGATTAACCGTTACTTTTCGGTAAATTTCCTCCTTGCGGCCGCCCAGCAAAGCAAAAGGCGCGGCCCGAGCCGCGCCTTCGGCCGCACCAGAGTGCTACTGCTGCTGCAGGCGGAGCGAGCGCAGCATGGGTTCGAAAGCCTGCGCCCGCAGGGTCTCGAAGTCCTGCTCCGGAGCGATGAACACCAGGTAAAGGATGGTGTTGTCCGAATAGGGAAAGGCGACGAGCCAGTCGCGCTCGCGCTGCGCGCGGCCTTGCCGATCGCGCATCGCCGACGTGCTGACCAGGTCGATGGACCTGCCGGTCACGCCGTTCACGCGGATGCTCTCATCGTTGCCGACGGCACGCAGGTCGGGATTCGACTGGTGCAGCTGCTGCAGCAACTGATGCATGGCGTCATCGAGCGAGCCGCGTTCGGATTCGGGTTGGAACCCATCGATGATCACGCCGTAAGCGACGGCATTCTGGGCCACCCCGGCAGGCGGCGCGATGGTCACCGACGAGCTGTCATCACCGAAGACCTGCCAGTTGTCGGGATAGCTGATGGTGAAGGCCTGGTGTTGCAGGCTGCGGAAGTTGCCGCTTGCCATCACGTCCGGGCGCGAGGTCTGCCCGCCGTAGCCGCCGTAACCGCCGTTGGGGTTGCCGCTGCGCTGCTGCTGCGCGATCTCCTGCGCCGTCATCGGGCGCATGTTCATGGCCAGCCGCTTCATGTTCTGGAACTCGGTGGAATCGCGTTGGAAGCTGCGCGCGGGCAGCGTGCGGACTTCGTCGCCGATGGAGGCAGCGCGATTGCCCGGATCGGGATGGTCGCTGAGGAACTGCGGACCGCGCGACGAACCGCTCTGCGACTGCAGCGTCTCGAAGAAGGCCGCGAGCTGGCGCGGGTCGTAGCCCGAGTCGTACATGATGTCGGCGCCGACGAGGTCGGCCTCACGCTCGGCAGTGCGCGAGTTCTTCAGGAAGTACGAGCCCAGGCCGAAAGAGATGCCGAGCTGCGCCAGCTGTCCTCCCATGCTGCCGCGGCCGCCGAGCACCGCGCCCAGGATGGCGAGCGGGATCTGTGCCTGCATCTGCTTGGTCGCCGCGCGCGTGGCGTGGCGCTGGACGATGTGTGAGATCTCGTGCGCTATCACGCCGGCGAGCTGGGCTTCGTTGTCCGCCGCCTGGATGGTGCCCAGGTTTATGTACACCGGCCCGCCGGGCAGCGCGAAGGCATTGATGTCTTTCTGGTTCACCACGTGGAAGCTGTACGGCCACTGGTCTCCGGGCGCGTGCGAGGCCAGCGTCTGGCCGAGGCGTGAGACGTAGCGCGCGATAGGGTCGCTATCCGGCAACAGCGGCAGTTTCCTTGCCACCTCGGCCGCCGCCTGCTGGCCCGCCTGCACCTCTTGGTCGCGCGAGAAGGCGTTCATGCCGGTGCTCGGCTTGTAGCGCGCTTCGAGCAATTGCGGCGCGGCGATGGCCAGGGCAAGCGTGAGCGCAACGATCTTCGATGTGACGACGCGCGATGTGACGACGCGCGAAGTGACGCCGCGGCTGGTGAATGAACCGGGTCTCATGGTTCCTCCTGAAAGCAGATAGGCACAGCCCGCGAAACGGGCCAGAATCATAAACGCTATACCGAGGGACTGTTTCCTTAGATGCAGGGGAGCTGCCGGCCGTCTACCTGAAGAACGGCAAAGGGCGCCCGAAAGCGCCCTTTGGACCTACTTACCTGGGGGAGTCGAATCCTTACTTGTCGCCCGAGCCGGCCGTCCCGCGCTCGCGGGCGGAGGTCGAGCGGCCCCCCTTGGCGCCGGCCGCGGCGCTGGCGGCTTCCTGGCCATACTTCTCGAGCAGCACCGGGACGAGCGCGCCTTCCGCTTCCTTCACAAAAATCAGCTTGCCGGCCGCGTCCATGTCGATGCGGACGAAGTCGCCAAGCTTCACCTGTCCGGTGGCGACCAGGTTGGCGAGCGGGAAGACGACGTTCTTCTCGATGGAGCGCTTGAGGTGGCGCGCGCCGTACTTCGGGTCGGTGCCTTCCTCGAGCAGGAAGCGCTTCACCCGCGGCGTGCAGGAGAAGACGAACTGGTTGTTGCCGGTCGCTTGCAGGATGCGCTGCTGCACCATGCCAAGCTCGATCTCAAGGATCTGCTCGAGGTGCTCGGGCTGCAGCATCTTGAAGACCAGCACCTTGTCGATGCGGTTCATGAACTCCGGCGAGAACTTGCGCCGGGCCGCTTCGACGGCGGTGCGATTGATCTTTTCGTCGATCTTGGTGTCGAGCTGCGCCTGCGGACGCGCGAAGCCCATGGCGCCGTGGATGAGCTCGTTCATCTCGCCCGCGCCCAGGTTCGAAGTCATCACGATGATGCATTGCGAAAGGTCGACGCGGCGGTTGTCGCCGAGCGTCAGCGTGGCCTTATCGAGGATGCCGAGCAGCAGCTGCCAGAGCGAGTCCGAAGCCTTCTCGATCTCGTCGAAGAGCAGCAGCGAGAGCTTGAGCTTCTCGGTGTGCCACTGGTTCAGCGCTTCCTGGGTGAGTAGTGGATGGGTCTCGCGGTGGCCAAGGTATCCGGGCGGCGAGCCGATGAGTTTCGCGATCTCATGCGAGTGCTGGAACTCGGCGCAGTCGATCTTGATGACGGCGCGCGCATCACCGAACAAAGTCTCGGCCATGGCTTCCACCACGCGCGTCTTGCCCGAGCCGGTCGGCCCGAGGAAAAGAAGATTGCCCACCGGGCGTCCGGGGGCGTTCAGTCCCGCCAGGAACATCTGGTAGATCTCGGCTACCTTGTCGAGCGCGCCGTCTTGCCCAACGATCTTGCGACGTAATGATGTGTCGAACTCCAGCGCGTCGTTCGAGCGGCGCGTGGGATCGAGTGCGGTATTAAGACCTGTCCTCATATATGCGGCCCCTCGATTTTCGGGCCCGCCCCGCGAACGGAGCCATGAATACTCCCTGTCAGATGGAGGAGAGACTTACCGTGTTGTAACGGCGTCGTCACGGAAATGGTATGTTGGCGAACCAGTTACCGGCGGCAACTACCTCCTGCTTTGGATTAGATGCTGGAAGCCGCACCATCGATGAGGCAGATGTTTTCCACACCCGCTTCCCGGCGCCGCGTGCGGGGAGCAAGCGCATCTTCGCGCTCACAGCAGGCGTCTAAAGGAGGAGGAGGGCCTGTTTTCGTCCGTGCTACTATCGCTGCGGGCCCCAGCTCTGGATCGAAACTGAATCATGTCCCGCCGTAGCGTTCGCGGCTTCCTCCCCGTCTTGTTCCTGCTCGTGACCACAGCCGCCGCGCTGCTGGCGCTGACCCATGTGGAAAGAAGCGGTGCGCGGGCGTCGGGCGCGGACCCGGGCGCGGAAGGCGCGCAGTTCGTTCCGGCGGCTTACGCGAGCGAGGCTCCACCCGCCGCCGCCCCCTCTCCGCGGACCGCAGAAACACAGGCTCCAGCCACCACCGCGGAGCCGGTGTTGCCGCCGGGATCGGTGCTGCATAGCGCGCGCGGGGGCGAGGCGGTCACGAGCATCGCGCGCATGTATCTGCCGCAGACGCCGTACATGAGCGTCCATGAACTCGAAGCCGCGATCCGGCGCGCGAATCCGGAGATCGCCAATTCGAAGATCAAAGGGCGATTCCTCCGAGCCGGAACGCAAGTCATGGTGCCAGACATCGAGCCGCAGCCACTGGTGGAGCATTCCATCCCGCGGCCGCGCGACTTCGAGGTGCGCGCCGTTTATCTCACCGGGACGATGGCGGGCTCCGAAACGGGGCTGCGCATCATCCAGCGCTGGAAAGATGTGGGCGGAAACGCCATCGTCTTCGACGTGAAGGATAGTGATGGCTCGGTGAACATCCCCTTCGAGCACGCGCTCGCGCCAGAGAACCACCTGCCCATCCGCAATCTGCCGAAGTTCGTGCGCTGGGCGCATCGCTTGGGGCTGCACGTGATCGCGCGCATCGCCGTCTTTCGTGATGAACTGCTTATCCGGCGGCATCCCGAGCTGGCGGTACGATCGCGCCGCGCCGGCGGCGCGTGGCGGGAGAATGGCAAGCTGGTGTGGACGGACCCGTCGAACGCCGAGGTACAGGATTACAACATCGCGCTCGCCAAAACGGCCGCCGCCGGCGGCGTGGACGAGGTGCAGTATGACTATGTCCGCTTCCCGGCGGAGGGCGACCAAGCCGACGCAAAGTTTGATTTCCAAACAGTCGAGAAGCGCACGCGCGCCGACGTGATCGAAGACTTTCTCGCCAAATCGCAGAAGGCCTTGCCGAGCGGCGTGCTCTTCTCGCTCGACGTCTTCGGCGTGATGGCGTGGCAACGTCCGGTGGACCTCGGCCACACCGGGCAGGACATCGTGCGCATGGCCAAGCATTGCGACGTGCTTTCGCCCATGATCTATCCCTCGCACTTCTTCGGCATGGATGGCTACGCCGCTCCCGGCGACGCGCCCGAACACTTCATCTCGGAATCGATGGCGCGCTTCGCGAAGATCACCACCGGCTCGGGCGTGGTGCTGCGTCCGTGGCTGCAGGCGTTCGCGTGGCGGACGAAGACTTACTCACCCGAATACATCGAGACGCAGGTAGCGACGGCGAAGAAGCAGGGTGGGGTCGGTTTTCTTCTCTGGAACGCGCGCAACGATTACTCCAAGCCGTTCGCCGCCATGGCGGCGATGCGGCAAGCGCCGGAAAAGTTCTTTAAGCCGGAGCAGAGCCCGGCGGCGGCTGCCGAGCGTGGAGCAACGTCATCTTCCGCCACGCCTTCGGCCACGTCTTCCTCCGCCGCGCGGGCCATCGCCGCCCAGCCTCATTAAGCTGCATCCAAGACTGCCGCGATGCCGTCAAAAAGCTGGATAGTGCGCGTGAGCACTCCGGTTATAATCGGGACGTCTCCTCGGATATCCGCTTTGGCACAGAATGACAATTCGCCTCGCAGGAGCGCGTGAATGCCCATCAAGAAGACCGAAAAGATCTGGCACAACGGCAAGCTGATCCCGTGGGACGAGGCGCAGATCCACGTGATGTCGCACGTGGTGAACTACGGCTCGAGCGTTTTCGAAGGCGTGCGCTGCTACGCGCAGCCCAACGGCCCGGCCGTCTTCCGCGCCCACGAGCACGCGCAGCGCCTGCTGCAATCCGCCAAGATCTATCGCATCGAATGCCCCTTCACCGCCGACGAACTGGTCGAAGGCATCGTGGAAGTGGTGAAGACCAACAAGCTGTGGCCGTGCTACATCCGGCCGCTCATCCTGCGCGGGTACGGCGAAGCGGGCGTGAACCCGTTCAACTCACCCACCGAGGTCTACATCGCGAACTACGAGTGGGGCAAATACCTCGGTCACGGCAACCCGGATGAGGGCGTCGACGTGTGCGTCTCTTCCTGGACGCGTCTGGCGCCGAACACCATGCCGGCAATGTCGAAGGCGGGCGCGAACTACATGAACTCGCAGCTCATCAAGATGGAAGCCATCCTGAATGGATACGCCGAGGGCATCGCGCTCGACGTGAACGGATACGTGAGCGAAGGTTCGGGCGAGAACCTGTTCATCGTGCGTCACGGCAAGCTGGTAACGCCGCCACTCGGCAACTCGGTGTTGCCGGGCATCACGCGCGACTCGGTGCTGCACCTGGCTAACGAGATGAACATCCCCATCGCCGAGCAGGTGGTGCCGCGCGAGATGCTCTACGTGGCCGACGAGGTCTTCTTCACCGGCACCGCGGCGGAGATCACTCCCATCCGCTCGGTCGACAAGATCATCGTCGCCAACGGCGCGGCTGGTCCCATCACCAAGGCGCTACAGAAAGAGTTCTACGGCATCGTGCGCGGCACCGCGCCCGACCGCCACAATTGGCTCACCCAGGTGCCGGTCGAGAAGAAGCAGCCGGTAGGGGTCTAAAGAGGCTGGACAATCGTTCGGAAGGGCGCGAGAATCCTCGCGCCCTTTCCCTTTGCACTGCGCTCGTAAGACCCGCCCTAACCGGCAGTCGACAGCAATCCGTCCGAATCTGAAGGAGGAAACCGATGTCTACTACAGCAGCAGAAACAAAAACCTCACCTGAATTCGCCGCCGGAGTGCGCGAGTTCACGTTGATGGGGATCGAGCAAGAGATCCCGAAGACCATGAAAGTGATCGCGGCCATCCCTGACGCGAAGCGCGATTGGAAACCGGATCCGACATCGAGAAGCGCGTGGGACCTGGCCTGGCACCTCGCCTCGGAAGACGTGATCTTCCTGGTGCAGACGGTGGAAGGGAAGTTCAACTTTCCCGACCCGCGCTTCGATGCGCAGAAGCCCAACACCTCCGCCGAGCTGGCAGAGTGGTACCAGCACAACATGAAGGAAGCCATCGCCAAGGTGCGCAGCATGACGCCGGAGCAGCTCACCACCCCGATCGATTTTCTGGGGATGTTCAAGTTCCCCGCGGTCATGTATCTGGCGTTCATGAACAGCCACAGCATCCATCACCGCGGACAGCTCTCGGTGTACCTGCGTCCCATGGGCTCGAAGGTGCCGAGCATCTACGGACCGAGCGCCGACGATTCCGGCGGATTCTAGTCGCCCGGCTGCAAGCGAAACCACAACCGCAGAGGACGCAGAGGACTTCTTTAGAAAAACCTCTGCGTCCCTTGTGTCCGCTGTGGTTTTTGTTGGATAAAAGGGAAGCGGACGCTTAACCCTTCTTGAGTTCGACCAGGACCTGGCGGGCGACTTCCTTCAGCGTCTCGACCAGAGGAGAGGCTTCACCGCAACGGCGCGCTTATGAACTTCGCGACTCCGCTCTCAACCTTAAGGAATGTAAACCCATCTTGGCGCGAGAAGCAGAGCGGCATGTTGCCGAGTTCCGGCCCCGAAGTATACGTCGCGAGAGGTTCGCCAGTCTGGTAGTTAATCACAAGGAAGCGACCATCGACGGATCCTTCTTTGTCTTGCGACAGCAGCCACAAAGCGAGGAGGTCTTGAGATGCCACAATGTTGCTAGCGATAGCCTCCGAAACCTTCTCGTACTTGAGAGTGCGGAGCTTTTCGCCAGTCTCAGACATCACGACCACTTGGCTTCCAGTCAGCAAGTACAGGTTCCCATCTTCCCCGATGGCCGACGCGCCTTGGAATGGCGTGGTCGTTATCTTCTTAGGGTCGAAGTCGAGGTCAGGCGCGTTTAGAACCTTTCGTAATCTTCCCGATCGCTCGAACAAGGCAACATAACCCTTACCGGCGAGGCCGCTCTTTTCAGCGAGCTTACCAAAATAGCCCCCAACGAGCATTGCTCCCGAAGGAAAGACGGAGAAAATTCGTGCGCGCAAATGGTTCGGTACTGCGAGGCGCGTTTCGCTGCTCAGCTTACCTGCGGAGTTGAAATGGAATGCAGCTAGTTCGCCCTCTTTCGTTTCATCGAGCATCCAAACGTCGCCTTCGCCGGTGACGTCGAATGCACTAAAGGCTGTCGCCTTGCTCTTCTCGTCCGGCAGATCATAGATCGTGTATGCACTACCGTCCGCCGAAATCTTAAGAACGACACTGTCATTGATACTGCCGGTATCACCGTGGACAAAGACGCTGCCATCGGCTGAACACTTCGCATGTCCCCATGTCCCAAAGCGAGGCACTGTTAGAGTTCGGCTTGATCCTGGCAGCAGCGTCCGGGTAGGAGTCTCATCACTACCCGGAGCGCTTACAGCGAGAAGTAGTACGCAGAACAGGCTGTTACGAAGTTTCATTCACCGTCCTGCTCCGGAGGACGAAAGGGTGAGTGACTTAGGTTCTAGCTTTTGGTTTCCATCTGGTGTGGCACAGTGGGCAAAAACGCGATGCAGCTTTGCGCCTGAGGCGTTGATCTCCCTCCGAGCGGGGAGCTTCCCCAGCGGGCCATTTCCACCGCAGGACTCCGCACTGAAGTACCAGCAATTTGATAGGCCCCCGCATTTCTTAGTCGGGCCTAGCTGACAGTCTGCTCCACCGGTACCTTGGCAAATGGTGATGTACGCGTAATAGCCTGTACCACAGCAATTGTGTAGAACTACGTTGACTTGGCCGTAGCACTCCGCTGCGGCTTTTGGCGTTGCAAGAAGGACGAGCGCTGCGAGGACAAAGAGAAGAATCGGGAAGGGCCTAGACATTCAGCACCTCCGTGATGCGTGCGGAAATGCTAGCCCTCCTTGTAGCGGCGCGCAAGCATATTGTCAGGCTTGTATGGGGCACCCACAATTCGGGCGGGCTAGCCCTTCTTGAGTTCGACCAATACCTGGCGGGCGACTTCCTTCAACGTCTCGAAGACGCCGGTGCCCTGATACGCGACGGCCTCGAAGACCGGCTCGCCTTTTTTAAGCAACTCCTGCTTGAGCTTGTCGACCGGAAGCGCGTTGGGCAGGTCGCGCTTGTTGAGCTGCAGGACGTAGGGGATCTTGGCCAGGTCGTAGCCATGTTCTTTGAGGTTGTCCAGCAGGTTATCGAGCGCCTCCATGTTGGCGTCCATGCGCTCTTCCTGCGAGTCAGCAACGAAGACCACGCCATCCACGCCACGCAGGATGAGCTTGCGGCTGGCGTCGTAGAAGACCTGGCCGGGGACGGTGTAGAGATGGAAGCGGGTCTTGAAGCCGCGGACGGTGCCGAGGTCGAGAGGAAGAAAATCGAAGAACAAAGTACGGTCGGTCTCGGTGGCAAGCGAGATCATCTTGCCCTTCTGCTTGTCACCGGTCTTATCGAAGACAATCTGCAGGTTCGTCGTCTTGCCGCCGAGACCGGCGCCGTAATAGACGATCTTGCAGTTGATCTCGCGGGCCGCGAAATTGATGAAACTCAAGCCTAGCCTCTGACTTCATCCCGGCGCGCTCGGGCGTGGGCGATGCGGGACGAAGGGGGATGCAGTGCGATGTGACTGAAGTTGCGGACCTAGAGCTGCATCGATTCTTATACCACAGCGACCAGTGCGCCCCTAGGTGACTTTGGTACCGGGCCGATGGGCACGATCACTGCGCCTGTTGGCGTGGCGGAGGCAGCGGGTAATAACCATCGCGCGCGAAGACGCGCAGCCCGCCTTTGTGCACGCGGATCTCGATGGAGCGATAGTTGGCGGCTACGGCCGACTTGGTCTTGTATCCCAGCGTGTACTGGTTGCGAGCGGTCTCGGTGATGCGCGCGTAGGAGTCTTCGATCGCCTCGCGGGTGAACTCGGTGTAGATCTGGCCGCCGGTGGCGGACGAGTACTTGGGCAACAGGTTCTGGTAGCCGGTGCCGGGAACATGGACGCGCCCGAGCGTGTCGTAGCCGGGGATGGCGGCGTCGCCTACGGCCACGGCATAGACGGAAACATCATTGGAGAGCAGGACCTTCATCACGTCCTGGTAGCTGGCGCGGCTGCCATCTTCGCGGCCGTCGCTGATGACGAAAACGATCTTGCGATAGTCGCGCCGGCGCTTGGCCAGGTCTTGCGCCGCCATCAGGATGGCGTCATTGAGCACGCGCGACTCGTTGCGCGCTTGCTGCTGGTGCGGCGTGCCCGGATCGATGGGATGTCCGTTGACCGAGGGCCCAGCGTTCATGGGACCGCCGCCCATGGGGACGCCGCCGCCAGAACGTCCCGGACGCCGGCTGCGCTTGATGGCGGCGGAGAGCTTGTCGTTCACGGCGGAGAAATCGAGCACCTTCGAGACCGAGTTGCCGAAGGTGTAGAGCGAGACCTCGTCGAACTGGCTGAACGCGCCCACGATGTTGGGCAGGCTCTCGTTCACCCGCTTCATGGTGACGTCGGGCATGCCAAGATCGACCACCACGGCGACGGAAAGCGGGAACGGATCGCTGGTGAAGAAATTGATGGGCTGGCGGATGCCGTCTTCGTAGACGGCAAAATCCCGTACCGTGAGGCCCTCCACCAGACGCCCGTCGTTATCGCGGATGGTGACCGGGACGTAGACCTGGTTCACGCTCACGCGAATGACGTCTTCACGGCTGCTCATCACGCCGGTGTCTGGTGCCTGATCCGGCGTGGCGCCGCCCTGCGGTACGTTCTTCACGTTCGCTGGAATGCGGGTGTTACCGGGCTGGTCGGTGCTTTGGACCGGGGCGGGCTCAGGCTTCGCGGCCGGAGGTCCCTTGGGTGCGTCGGCGGGGAAGGGGTTGGTCTGCGACTTGGTCGCTGAAGGCGCGTCGGGCACGTCTTGCGAGCCGCTCTGCCCGTCTGCCGGCCACAGCAGCGACACTAGTCCTAGCGCCACCGCGGCCACCGCTACCCATCTCTTCCACATCGTCATCATTAAGTTGTCCCGTCTTTTCTTCCCAGGGTCGCCGCACTCCCCTGCCGTGGGCCGCTTTTCAAAGTCCGGCAAGCTGAGTTGCTGCATCTAAAATACAATAATAAACAGGCGATAACAAAAGTGTACCCAACCGCCACCTGGCCAAAAGCCGTCCGCTGCACCATTCGATGCGCGAGCCTCGTGCTGACGCTTCTTCTTTTCTCGGCTGCCGCATTCGCGCAAGCGCCCGTGACCAACACCGAACCGCCGGACGACAAGAAGGGTGAACGCCAGAGAGACCGGGACGACATACAGACCTTCAAGGTCTCGGTGGACGTGGTCAACGTGTTCTTCAACGTGAAAGACAAGCGCGGCGCGCTCGTCCCCGGCCTGCCCAAGGACAACTTCGAACTCTATGAAGACGGCCAGAGGCAGACCGTCAAGTACTTCTCCACCGAGAGCAATCAGCCGCTCACCCTTGGCCTGCTCATTGATTCCAGCGGAAGCCAGCAGCGTGTGCTTGGCATGGAGCAGGAGGTCGGCAGCCAGTTCCTCGCCGACGTCCTCGGACCCAAGGACCTCGCGTTTGTCATCAGCTTCGACGTGAACGTGGACCTGTTGCAGGACTTCACCAACTCACGCCGCGAGCTGCGCGACGCGCTCTATCGCACGCGGATCAATACTGGCGGCGGCAGCTATGGGCCTCCGGGGCTGGGCGGCGGGCCGATCCCGACTTCACGCCCGCGCGGCACCTTGCTCTACGACGCGGTGTGGCTCGCTGCCGACAACAAGCTGGGCCGCGAAGCCGGCCGCAAGGCGATGATCATCCTGACCGACGGCGTGGACCAGGGCAGCCAGGAGACGGTGAAGACGGCGATCGAGGCGGCGCAGCGCGCCGATGCCATCTGCTATGTGCTGCTCATCGCCGACCGCGACTTCGCTCAGCTCGGCAACGGCGCCGGCACCATGAAAGATCTCGCCGAACAGACCGGCGGACGATTGATCGAGGTCGGCAACAAGTTCGACAAGCTGAAGGCGGCCTTCGATCAGATCCAGAGCGAGCTGCGCAGCCAGTACTCCATCGGCTATAACCCCACCAACAACAAGCGCGACGGCAGCTTCCGCCGCGTAGAGATCCGCACCAAAGAGGGACACAAGGTGCAGGCGCGGCGCGGATACTACGCCCTCGCGCAGTAAGGCAGTCGCCAGACTTCAGTCGTCAGCTAAGAACCACGAAACGAAACAAAAAGCCGCCGCGGCTCGATGCCGCGGTTTTGTCTTGCTCGCTGCAGACTGAAGACTGCGCGTTACTGCCGCGGCGCGTAGTAACCCTTGCGGGCGCGCACTTTGTACTTCTTATTCGAGGCGACGATGTCGATAGCGCGGTAGCGTCCGTCGGCGAGGAAGTCGGTAGGCTTGTACGCGACGGCGTACTGGCTGCGCAATTCTTCCTGGATCTGCACGAATTTCTCGGCGATATCGTCGAGCTTCATGGGAAAGAACACGCGGCCGCCGGTCGCTTCTGCCATCTCTTGCATATATTTATCGCCGCGCGAGACCACGCCGCTGATGTTGGTGCTGATGGCGTAGACGATGACCTCGGCGCGTTGCGCCATCTCGGTGGCTTCCTGGCGGGTGACGCGGCTCTGGTTGTCGTCACCGTCGGAGAGCACGATGATGGCGCGGCGGACAGCGAAGTCATCCTGATGCTTGAGCAGTTTGTCGCGGCAGGCGTAGTAGACCGCATCCCAGAGCGCGGTGCCGCCGCCGGGACGCAGGATCGCGACTCCCTTGGCGAGCTTCTCGGCGGAATCGGTGAAATCCGCGGTGACCTCGGGGGTGGCGTCGAAGCCCACGACGAAAGCCTTATCCACCTTCGGCCGCACGGTCTGGTTCAGGAACTCGGTCGCCGCTTCCTGCTCGAACTTGAAACGGTCGCGGATGGAATTGGAAGCGTCCACCAGCAGCCCGACGCGCAGTGGCAGGTTGGTCTCGCTGCGGAACGCCACCATGGATTGCGGCGGCTTGTGGTCGTCGAGCACGGTGAAATCAGCCTGCTTCAGTCCCTTGATGAACTTGCCGCCCTTGTCGGTGACAGTGAAGATGACGTTCACTTCGTCCACGCGCTTCTTGATGATGGTGCCGGTGTCGGGCAACTCCTCATCCTTTACCTTGGCAGCGGGGGGAGCGGCAGCGGCGGGTTGCGGCGTTGTGGCCGCGGGCGTGGATGCTGACGGTTGCGGGCGCGCCGCGGCGGGCGGCGAAGCCGGCGCGGGCGGAGGATTCGCGGTGGAAGAAGGCGCGGTGGGTAACTCTTGTGCTTGCAGGAGCGGTGCTCGAAGGAATGGCGCCGGCAGCGATGCCACGGCGGCGAGCAGAAGCACACTCCGGATGAGTCGCATGGGAAACGTCATTATATCGTGAGTGCTTGCAGATTAGATGCCATCGGGCAGCTCTGGCTCTCCCAGTCTTTTCATGAATTCCCGCAGTTCCGGCGGCAGCGGCGCGAGGAAGTGCAGGGTGCGGCCCGTGGTTGGGTGGGTGAATTCGAGCTCGGCAGCGTGCAGAAAATTCCGCGTGAGCGCGATCACGCCCAGCTTGGTGTTTTTCAGCTTCGCTGGCGCACCATAGAGCGCATCACCCGCGACCGGATGCCCGAGCGAGGCCATGTGGACGCGGATCTGGTGGGTGCGTCCGGTGGCGATGCGCACTTCGACGAGCGCCAGCTTGCCAAAAACCGAATCGATGCGCCGCAACACGTGGTAGTGCGAGAGGGCGGTGCGGCCCGGTGTCCGTGGTGTGCGCCCAACGCTCGTCCGCGTGGTCATGCGCACGCGCCGCTTGCGGTCGCGCATGATGGGGCTGTCGATCGTCCCCGTCGCCCGCTTCGGCCAGCCGTGCACCAGCGCAATGTATTTCTTCTTCACGCTGCGCGCGGCGAACTGCTCTTGCAGCTTGCGGTGGGTCACGTCATCTTTCGCCACCACGATCAGCCCGCTGGTCTCTTTGTCGAGGCGATGGACGATGCCCGGACGTAATGCGTGTCCGCCCGTCTTTGCGAAAGACGAAAGCTTGCCAAAGCGATGCAGCAGAGCGTTGACCAGCGTGCCGCGGTTGCGCGCGTCATCCATTCTTGCCGCGCCCGCATGCACCATCATTCCCGCGGGCTTGTCGATCACCGCGAGCTGCGCATCTTCGTAAACCACGGCGAGCGGAATATCTTCGGCCACGGCCTTGAGTGGAGCCCGCTCGGCGTGGCCGGTGATCTCGACAGCGTCGCCCGAGCGCAGCTTGCGCGCGGCTTTGGCCGCCGCGCCATTCACCTGCACCTTCTCCTGCGCGATCAACTCCTGCACGCGCGCGCGGCTTACCTCGGCGAGCTGCGCGACCAGGAACTGGTCGAGGCGCTGGCCCGCGCTTTCCTTGGGAACGTGAAAGCTCCGGTTCACGATGCGAAGAATAGCAGCATCCAGGAGGTCAAACGC
>JALYLW010000067.1 GCA_030774055.1 Acidobacteriota bacterium | reverse complement strand
GACGGCCGTTCTGCTTTAGAATCGACGGACGCTGTCCGATGCCCTCAAAGCCTCCATTCCGCAAGTTGCTGGTCGCGAATCGCGGCGAGATCGCGGTGCGCGTGATCCGCGCCTGCCGCGAGCTGGGCATCGCTTCGGTCGCGGTCTACTCGGAAGTGGACCGCGGCGCGTTGCACGTGCGCCGCGCGGTCGAGGCCTATCCCATCGGGCCCGCCCGCGCCACCGAGTCTTACCTCGATATCGACAAACTCATCGAGGTGGCGCGGCGCTCCGGGGCCGAAGCGTTGCACCCGGGCTACGGCTTCCTCTCGGAGGATCCGGCGCTGGCGCGGGCGTGCCGCGATGCCGGCATCAAGTTCATCGGGCCCACGCCCGAGGCGATGGAGCTGATGGGTTCGAAGACGCGCGCGCGCCAGGCGATGGCGGCGGCGGGCGTCGCATTCGTGCCCGGCTCGACCAAAGGATTGGCGTCGCTCGAAGACGCCAAACGCGTGGCCGCCGAGATCGGGTATCCGGTGATGCTCAAGGCCGCGGGCGGCGGCGGGGGCAAGGGCATGCGCCTCGTCCCCAGCGAGAGGGAGCTGACGTCAGCATTCGCCTCGGCGCAGAGCGAGGCGGAGCGCGCCTTCAAGAACAGCGAGGTCTACCTCGAGAAGCTGCTCGCAGACCCGCGGCACATCGAGATCCAGATCTTCGGCGACGAGCACGGCGGGCTCGTTTATCTCGGCGAGCGCGAGTGTTCCATCCAGCGCCGCCACCAGAAAGTGCTGGAAGAATCGCCTTCCTCGCTGGTGGATGAAGACCTGCGCCGCCGCATGGGCGAGGTCGCGGTGAAGGTGGGACGCGCCGCCGGCTACACCAACGCGGGCACGGTCGAGTTCCTGGTAGACGCGAACAAGAACTTCTACTTCCTCGAGATGAACACGCGGTTGCAGGTGGAGCATCCGGTCACCGAGCTGGTCACCGGGCTCGACCTGGTGCATCTGCAGTTGCGCGTGGCGGCGGGTGAGAAGCTGCCCTTCACCCAGGCCGACGTGCAGTTGCGCGGACACGCCATCGAATGCCGCGTTTACGCCGAAGATCCCGACAACCACTTCCTGCCTTCGCCAGGAAAGATCCAGAAGCTGACGCTGCCCTCAGGGCCAGGCGTGCGTAACGACAGTGGCATGTATGAGGGCTGGACGGTGCCGCTCGACTACGATCCCCTGCTCGCCAAGCTGATCGCCTACGCGGCCACGCGCGAGCAGGCCACAGCGACCTTGGAACGCGCGCTCTCGGAATACTTCGTTGGCGGCATCCGCACCAACCTGTCGCTGTTTCCCGAGGTGCTGCGCCATCCCGATTTCGTGGCCGGCAAGCTTTCCACCGGCTTCCTCGACCGCTTGCTAGCGGAACGCGCGCAGCGCCCCGCGAAGAGCGACGGCGACGGCGAACATGCTCTGATCGCCGCCATCGCGGCGGCGATATTTGTTGCGTCCACCAGTCCAGCGTCGAATGGCACCGGCGACAGCGCGGCCCAGCAACCGGGTTCCGCGTGGAGGAAGATGGCGCGGGAAGAAGCGTTGCGGGATGAGTAGTCCGGCAAGGCGCGTCGGCAAAACGTAGTCCAAGAAAGCGTAAGCGTAGTCCAAGAAAGCGTGGTCCGTGAAAGCGTAGTCCAAGAAAGCGTGGTCCAACAGACCCATGACTTACGACGTGATCATCGACGGCAAACGACACCGGGTCGAGCTCGGCGCCCTCAACAACGGGCGCAGCCGCCTGGAGGTGAAGGTCGATGGGCGTCCGATGGTGGTGGATGCCGTGCTGGCCGAGCGTGACGTGCTGTCGCTGCTGGTCTACGGCAAGTCTTACGACATCAAGCGCGAGACCACGGGCCAAGGCGAGCAGACCCAGACGCACATGTACATGATTGTCCGCGGCGTCTCCTTCAGCGCCGAGGTGCGCGACCCGCGGTCTTTTCGCGCGCGGAAGAAAGCGGATGCGGGGGATGCGGCCGGCCCCCGGAAGCTGGTCTCACCCATGCCGGGCAAGGTGGTGCGCATCCTCGCTCCTGCGGGGACCAAAGTCGAGGCGGGCGAGGGCGTGGTGGTGGTCGAGGCGATGAAGATGCAGAACGAGATCAAGTCGCCCAAGGCGGGCACGGTGCAGCGCATCGTTGCCGAAGAAGGCGCCGCGGTGGACGCCGGCGAAGTGCTCGCCGTCGTCGAGTGAGCGGTTACTTGGAACCGGAGTCTTTGAGGATCTGCTCGGCGAAGTAATTCCGCACGCGCGCGTCGTCGCGTACCGACTCGTAGTAAGCCTCTTTCAGCAGTTGCTCGCGGCGCCCGCGGAGCTGTTCGCGGATGGCCTGCAACACGCGCGGGTCGCTCAACTCGCGCTGTCCGGCAGGCTCTTTCGATTCCAGGCGCACGATGCGGTAGCCGTACTGCTGGCGCGTGTTCGCGTCGGTGGCGGAGAGCACGTTCGAGATCCCTCCGGGCTTGAGGGAGAGCACGGCGTTGCGCGTGATCACATCGGGGTTCGCTTTCAGCGCCGACTCCTGCACAAAGCCCATGTCGCCGCCGTTGGAGGTGGTTTGCGGATCCTCTGACCAGTTCATCGCCACCGTGGCAAAATCCTCGCCGCTCTCCAGGCGGTTCATGATCTCCTGGATCTTTCGTTTCGCTTCGGCCTCGCTCTGGGCCTTCGAGTTCTTCAGGTTCCGCACCCGCGGATCCGCATGATAGGTCACCACGATCTGCTGCAGGTGGTATTGCGGCTCCACCAAGTTGAACTCGGCCTTGTGCGCGTTGTAGTAGGACTGCACGTCGGCGTCGGAGATGTTGATCTTCGACTTGATCTCTTTGTTCAGCACTTTGTCGATGGTCAGCGAGCGGCGCAGATCGCGCTTGAAGTCGTCGACGGTGATGTTGCGGTCTTTGAGCCGCTTGTCGAAGTCCGCTTGCGTGTAAGGAGACTTGATCTCGTTGAATTTGCTCTCCGTCTCTTCATCGGTCGCGAGCAGGCCCAGCTTCTCGGCGCGCTGCATCATGATCTCGTTGTCGATGAGCTCGCGCAGGATGCTGAGCCGCAGGCTTTGCGCCTGCTCCCCCGCAGGCTGCTGCGGCGAGCCCGCGGTCTGGTTGGCGTAGTACTTCTCCACCTCCGAGCGCAGGATCTTCTTGCCGTTGACCTCGGCCATCACGTCGCCGGCGTTCTGTTTCTTGTCGCAGCCAGCGAGGAAGAGAAGCAGCGCCAGGCCAAGGGTCCCCGCCACCGCGAGAACGCGGCGACGGAAGTTTTGCGGGTTGAGCATCAGGGGTAGTCCCTCCAACGGATCTCCCGGGAAATGCGGAATCGCGGAAACGTTCCATCGGGATAGCCGCACCCCGTGGAAACACTGATTGTACCAAGCAGGTCCGTGCCCGGCACGTCTGGACTCGCAGGGCGAAAGTAATACGCTATTTCGCGTCGCCAGGCTTGGGCTGGGCCTTTGGTTGTGCTGGCGGCGGGGCCTGAGGCGGCGCCTGGCCGGCATCGCGCAGCGCGCGGTCCAGAACCGCCTTCAGCTCCTCGGCGCTGGCCGCGCCCTCGAGACGCTCACCGTTGATGAACAGTGTGGGCGTCGCGCTCACGCCCAGTTTCTTTGCTTCCGCCAGCGAGACGCCCACCGGGCCGGTATCGTGTTTCTCCAGGCAGGCATTGAGCTTCGCCGTATCCAGCTTGTTCTGTGCGGCCACGTCGGCGGCGAGCTTGTCGAGGCCAGTGCTGCGGACCTTGTGATCCGCCTTCTCATCTTTTGCGGGCTTCGCGCCCTTCGCATCTTTTGCCGGAGCGGCCTTCGTCTCCTTAGCGGCAGCGCTCTCTTGCTGCCCGATCTCGCTCTGGTTGGCGTGGACCTTGTCGCTGAACTGCCAGAAGGCTTCATTACTCTGCGCCAACAGGCAGTTGGCATTCACCGACGCGCGCACCGCCCAGGGATGGATCTGGAAGAGCGGGTAATCCTTGTAGACGACCTTCACGCGGTCGCCATAGGTCTTCATCACGTCGGTAAACAGGGTGTCGTACATGCGCGCGCAGTACGGACATTGAAAGTCGTCGTACACCACGGCGGTGACCTTGGCGTCTTTGTTGCCGCGCACGGGACGCCCGGCAAGGTCGATGCCCGCCATGGCGCGCTGGTTCGGATCGGTGGAGATATCGAACTTCTGGTAATGCACCAGCGACTTGCCGTCTTTCGAGAGCAGGAAGGTGTAAGTCTTGGGCGTGCCCTGGTCGTTCACCAGGACGGTGATCTCGTCCCAGCCACCGAAGGCACTGGCCTTACGTTCGCCCACGGTCACGTCGGCGGTGGCCGAGACCTCCGCCGCATGGCGCACTTGGCGCTCGATCCTCCGATTCACCTCAGCGGAGTTGTTGTTGTTTTGTGCCGCGCAGCCCAAGCAAAGCACGGCCACCAGCACCAGCGCACGTTTCAGCATCGCCACGAAAACCGCCTTCATAAAGGGATGGAGAAATAGATATTAAAGATTATCGCACGCGGGCGATGGGGGCGATGTCACTTGCCGGCAGCACGGCATTCATCGAGCCCGAGCGGAAGCCCTCGAGATCGAGCGTGACGTAGGCGAAGCCCAGCGCCTTAAAGATGCGGGTGAACTCGGCTGCCATGGCGGGCGTGAGTGCTTGCGGCATCTCGTCGCGCGCGATCTCCACGCGCACCGTCTCGCCGTGGTACCGCACGCGGAATTGGCGGAAGCCGAGCGCGCGCAGCGCTTCTTCGCCCTGTTCCACCTGGGCGAGCACCTCGCGGGTGACCGGGCGTCCGTACTCGATGCGCGAGGAGAGACACGCTGACGCGGGCTTGTCCCAAACGCGCAGCCCGGCGGCGCGCGCCAACTCGCGGATGGCTTGCTTGCCCAGGCCGGCATCGAGCAGCGGCGCGGCCACGCCATGCTGTTGCGCGGCCTTCTGTCCGGGACGGAAGTCGCCCTGGTCGTCGAGGTTCACGCCGTAGGCCACGGCGTCACAGCCGCGGGCCAAGCGCATACGCTCCATCACGGTGAAGAGCTCGTCTTTGCAGAAGTAGCAGCGCGCGCCATCGTTCTTGGCATAGTCCGGATTCTCGAGCTCGCTGGTGGCGACCACCTCCACCGGGATGCGCTGCTCTTCGGCGAACTGGAGCGCGTCGGCAAGCTGCGTCCGCGCCAGGGAAGGTGAATCGGCGATCACCGCCAGCATCCGGTCGCCCAACTGCTCGTGCGCCGCCCACGCCAGGAAGGCGGAGTCCACGCCGCCGGAGTAGGCGACCATGACCTTGCCGAGGGCGTGCAAGCGGGCGTTCAGTGCCGCGAGTTGGGGAGACGGCTGCAAGAGAGCAATCTTAAATGAATCGCTTTTGATTTACATTCCGAGGGAGGTAGACAAGAACGTTAAAACAGTCTTTCCTGTCGCTTCATGTTGCCGAAGCTGGCTACGTTGGCGAGCGTGAACGAGAAGCGGAACTGGTTCTCGTTGCGCACCGAGCCGAGGGCGAGGCGGCGGAATTCCATGGCCAGGCCGCAGCAATCCCAGTTGTAGCTGGTCTGCATGGCGCCGTATTGCAGGAATTCGAAGTGGGCGTCGAAGCCGAGGTTGGCGGCGGCGCTCCAGCCGCGCTTGTTGGGATGTCCGTAGCCCACTAGGGTGCGGAACTGGTTGAAGCGGTCGGGCCCCACGAGCGGCGTGGTGGAGAAGATCTCGCCGGGGACGCGCAGGTAAGCGTGCGAGCCGCCCAGAAAGAAATTGCCCAAGCGATAGTTTGCCAGGATGGTGCTGGCGTTGATGCGGCCCTTCTGCGGATCGTAATCCAGTTCCCACTGCAGGTCGGTGTTGGCGCTGGCGCGGGCGCGGATGCGCGAGACGATGGGCGAGAACCGCCGCGGCTCGGTCAGGAAGGCGATGCCGGCAAAATCCACCGTGGTGGAGAGTACGTTGCGGCGGCCGAGCACCACGGCGCCGCCAAAATCATCGTTGAAGAAATATTTCTGCGCGATCTCCCAGCTCAGCACCTCGTGCGCCATGCCGTCGTCGCCCTCGCGTTTGGAATAGAGGCGCTGCACCAGCGCGTACTCCAGCTCGCTGGTGTCGGAGAGGATGTCGCGCGCGTCGAAACGCAGGATGTCCTGGAAGTTATTTATGCCATCGACGAAGCGGTAGATCAACCGCGGCTCGATGGTGTGCTTCAGCTTGCGGCCGAAGACCGTCTTCTCGAACACGCGGCCGAGCACCGGCGGACGCACCTCGAAAGAAGCCTCGAGCGCGCGCCGGTTCACGCTGTCGTCGAGCGCGAGCTGGAGAGGCCCGACCGTCGTGCGCCGCTGTGAGTAGTAGGTATCGCGCAATCCGACTTCGGGACGGAACGACCACCCATGCCAGGTCACGGCCACCGCGCCGCGTGGGTTCAGGTCGAAGCGGCCGACCACGTCGGCGGTGGTGAAGTCCGGTTCGCGCCGCGAGACGCCCTCGACGGCGGCGTCGAACGACCAGAAGACGCGCGAGTTGCCGACCTGGCGGTCGACCGATGAGAACTCGAGGCTGGGCACATGCAGGATGGAGATGTAATCGCCAAGCAGCGTGCTTTGAAAGTTCTGGTAGCGCGAGCCGAAGAGGTTGAAGGAGAAGCCGTCGTAGGTCTTCGAGGCGAAGGCGTCAGACTTCACCTCCGAGTTCACGGTCTGCGAAAACCCTTCCGTGAAAGCGAGGCGGAAGACGAACGAGCTCAGGTATTCGAGCGCGGCCACGCCGCGGAAACCCCATGGCAGCCGGCCCTCGGCGTTCAAGCTGACGTCCTCGCCACCCTGGTCGACTTTGGTGAACCCGGTGGCGGTCTGCTGCGTGAGACCGCGATCGAGCACGCCAAAATATTTCACGTCGATGTAGGAATCTTCACTCGGCTTGGCGCGGAACTCGGCATTCTGCGACCATCCGCGCGAGGAAAAATATTCCGCCCCGACGAGCAGGTCGGCGCTGCGTCCGAGGGCGAGATAGATGCTCTCGCCTACGATCGTCCCTTTGCGCGAGGAGGCGCCGGCGGTGGGGATCAGGAACCCAGTCTGCCGTGCCAGCCGCTCCACCGGATGCTGCGCGAACGGGAAATAGACGATGGGAACGCCCTTCACGCGGAAGGTGCTGTTGTAGATCTTTACCGAGCTGCCCACGTCGATGACCATCTTCTCAGCGTTGAAACTCCACTTTGGGTTGGGCATCTCGCACGAGGTCACCGAGCCGTGATGCACGACGTAGCGGTCGGCCGAGACTTTCTCCACCATCCTGCCGGAGAAGGCGAAGGGGTTCGAGGAGGTGAGCGTGACGCTTTTGCCTTTGAAGCGAGCGCCGGTGGTGCCGGCCACGTCGAAGAATTGCCCGGTCCGGGTGCGCACGTTGAGAGTGCCGTGGCTGGCTTCGATGTGCTCGTCGTGCGGGCCGCCATCGAGCACCACATGTCCAGTGGCGGTGGCATCGCCGGTGGCGGAGTTGTAGCTGATCTCGTCGGCACGGAGCGTCAGGTCGCGGAACTCGATCTCCACCTCGCCACGCAGCGTGAAGACGTCGCCGGCCTTTTCCTGTTCGCGCGCGCGGATGGTGATCGGCTCACCCTGCTGGGAGATGTTGGTGACCGGCAAGGACGATGACGACGAAGATGCGGCAGGCGGTTCGGCTTGGTCCTGGTCTTCCGGGGTCGACGCGGGTGATCCGCTCGCGCGTGGTTGCGCGGAAGCAACCGTCGAGGGAGCAGCCGGCGGCGGCAACTGACTGGTTACTAGCGGCACGGCCGCGAACAGATGACAAACCGCTACTGCCGTGATAACTAGTTGATTGTGCACAGTCATGAGGGAAGCGCAAAACGTTAACATCCTTTGCGCTCAGGCGCAAAGCGAAGTGACGAAGCGCTGCTTGGGAATACAAGTGACTATGTGCCGGCGCGCTGGTATTGGCGCCGGGCCCGCTCTGGCCGAGCCCGCAACCTGAAGAATGGCCTGTCCACTCTGTGGAGAACAGTGCCGCTGCTCCGCCGCTAAGGCGGAAGACGCGCACGTTTCCGTCCTTATCGATCCCGAAAGTTACGAAGATAGCGAACAGGAGTTCGCTTCCACCATTGACGGCGCCGCCGGCGACGACACCGCTCTCGTCCACGACTTGATGGGCGGAGTCGAGGGGGGAGCGGAAAATGACGAGCCGCTGGGCGATCTAGCGCTCGGCGCCACCGGCACGCCCGTGGTCACGCCGCAGCTCTCCAATCTAGCGGCATCCAGCTTCGTGGCGCCTGCAGTGGCGACGATGCTGATCGAGGCGGCCACGACCGAGCCGCCGCCGCAGTTCTACCGTCCGCCGGAGCCGCCGGTGTGGCGCGATGAAGTCACCTCCAAGGTCGACGCATACCACGCCAAGCGCGGCCGCGGACGCCGCTATGACCCAAGCTCATCCCTCAGCCTGAACTTCGACTCGCTTCCCGACGCCGAGACTGCCCTGCCGGCACGCTTCGCGCCGGTGCGCCTGGAAGTGGTCGAGAAGGTCGCGGACACGAACCTCATCGTTTTTCCGAAGCCCCAGCCGGTGACGTCAGTGTCCGCCACCGAGATGCCGCTGGCGTTACCATTGGCGGACGAACTCGCCGACCCGATCAGCGAGACGCCGCGCATCCTCGACGTCCCCGAGGGTACGCACGCGCTGCCCCAACAGCCGCTGGCGCACATCCAACTGGACGAGCCGCAGCACGACGCCGCACTCGACTGCGCGGCGAACAACGTGGAGCTGGAGTTGCCCTTGCCGGTCGCGCCGATGGGGCCGCGCATCGGCGCCGGCCTTATCGACATACTGATCGTGCTCACCGCCACCGCCATCTTCGGCATGATCTTCATGATGATCGCGAAAGAGCTTCCCCAGGGCCGCGAACTCGCTGCCTGCGCGCTCGCGCTGCCCGCCGTGCTGTGGGCCGCCTATCACTACCTCTTCCTGGTTCGCTGCGCCACGACTCCGGGCATGCAGATCGCGCAGCTGGGGCTCGCGCCGTTTGAAGACGACAAGCCCATCACGCGCAATCGCCGCCGCGCGCGAGCGCTGGCGATGTCGGTCTCGGCGATGTCCATGGGAATGGGATTCCTCTGGGCGTACATCGACCAGGACCGCCTCGCGTGGCATGACCGCATCTCGCATACGTTCCTGGTCAACGACTAGTCAGGAGCCGGGAGCCAGCGACCGCGGGGGTCCTCTCCAAGCAGCTGACCTACGGCCTGCTCGGACGCAAGGGCTACGAGGAGTATGCGAAAAAGCTGAAGGCGGTGGCGCGATGAGAAGTCACGTATCGCTGCTGGCTCTCAGTGAGATGTGAGCAGCAGCAACTGTGCTGCCCGGCGCAACATTCCAGCCTGAACCCTGTTCTAATGAATGAGGTTCTGATCAACGAGCATGTCGCCGACCGCCCTCATCGCGCTGAGCACCGTGATCCTTGCCGCTCCGCATTCCGCGACGTGGCTGTGGCTGCTACGCCTCGGCGGCCTCGGCCTGATCCTGCTCGCCTTCGTGGACAACTCTGTGATCCCGCTCCCCGGCAGCATGGACCTGCTGACCATCGTGCTCGCCGCTCATCACCCGGAGTGGTGGTGGTACTACGCCATCATGGCAACCATCGGCGGCGTGCTGGGCGCGTATCCCACTTATCGTCTGGGACGGCGAGGCGGCAAGGCAGCGCTCGAGCGGAAGCTCTCCAAGGAAAAGGTGGAAAGGGTCTGTGCCGCCTTCGAAAAGCATGGCGCGTGGGCGATCGCGATACCGGCGCTTATCCCGCCACCCTTCCCACTCTCGCCCTTCCTGCTCGCCGCCGGCGGGTTGCGGCTGCCGCTGCGCAAGTTCTTTACCGCGCTCGCCATCGGACGCGGCGTGCGCTACTTCCTGATCGCGTGGCTGGGCGCGCACTACCGCCGCCAGCTCGTCCATTTCTTCCGCGCGTACTACCAGCCCATCCTCTGGGTGGCCATTGCGCTGGCCGTGCTCAGCGCGCTGCTCGCGCTCGGCTTCTGGCTGCGGCACCGGCACCAGCAACGCGGCATCCGTGCGCCATCCCCGCAGCCGCGCGTGGCGTAAGCGCCCCGGCCAAGGCCTTTCCTGCGCCTCCTTTGTGCCTCTGTGGTGGATTTCGTTTTGTTACCATGCCAGCGTTGGAGCATGGAGGCGAGACATGCTGCTGATACTGGGCGCGTTGGTGGCAGGACTCATGATCGGTGTCTTCTCGGGATTGATAGGCGTGGGGGGCGGCGTGATCGCCGTACCCATCCTCATCTACGCCTTTGGCATGGACCAGAAGATGGCGCAGGGCACGTCGTTGATGATGCTGCTCGGTCCCACCGGCGCCTTCGCCATCATGGAGTATTACCGCGCCGGCAACGTGAACCTGAAGGTCGGATTGCTGCTGGCGATCGGCGTGTTGATCGGCGGCTACTTCGGCGGACACTGGGCGCAGATGATGTCCAATGTCGCTCTGCGGCGCACGTTTGCGGTGGTGCTTGCGGCGGTCGCGGTGAGGATGTTCTTCCAGAAATAGCCGCGCCATCATGAGCGCGAGAGACCCTCAGCTCTTCCAGAAGATGTCCGCTTCGGTGCATTCTTTCCCGCCGCGGATGCGCATGCGGATCTCCGTCCCACTCTCGTCATGCGACACGTGATCCACCAGCTGGTTGATCATGAAGATGCCGCGGCCGTGGTCGGCGAACAGGTTCTCGGCGTGGGTAGGATTGGGCAATTGCTTCAGGTCGAAGCCCGAGCCGGGATCGCGCACCACGATCAGCATGCCGCGGTCGTCATCGCACGCCACGGTGCAGCGCACGCTCTTGCGAGTGTCGTTCTCGCAGCCGTGGATGATGGCGTTGGCGAGCGCTTCGCGCAACGCTGTCTCCACCTGGAACTCTTTGCCGCAGCCGCACTTCATCGCCGCCATCAGCGCGAGCACGCCGTCCACGACCTCATCGATGTGCTCGAGGTTGGCGGCGATGGTCACGTCCACCTTCACGCGCATGGTGCTGGGATCGAATTCCCACTCGGGAAAGCGTTCGTGGGCCACTTGCGGCCCTCCTTCACGTCATGCCTTAAGAACCGCGGCTAACGCAGGCTCCAGTTGCGGATGCTTGAAATTGTAGCCGCTTGCCGCGAGCTTTGCCGAATCCACCTTCTGGCTGGATAGTAAAACGACCTCGGCCATCTCGCCGAGCGCGAGCTTGGCGGCGAAAGCCGGCAGGGGAAAGATGGCCGGACGATGCAGCGCGCGTCCCAGCGCCTGCGTGAACTCAGCATTGCGTGCGGGTTGCGGTGCCGTGACGTTCACCGGGCCGCGCAGCGACTCGGTCCCGAGCGCGTGCGCGATCGCGCCGGTCACGTCCGCGAGCGTGACCCAGCTCCAGTACTGCTCGCCGCTGCCGACCTTGCCGCCGAGCCCGAGCTTGAACGGGGTAAGCAGTTTAGCCAGCGCGCCGCCATGCTTGGCCAGCACCACGCCGAACCGCAGCTTGACCACGCGGATCCCCGCATCTTCGGCCGGCTTGGCGGCAGCTTCCCACTGCTGGCAGACGTCGGCAAGAAAGTCGTTGCCCGGGGCACTGGCCTCGTGCAGCACCTCCTCACCTCGGTTGCCGTAGTACCCGATGGCAGAAGCCATCACCAGCACGCGTGGCGGCTTGCACATGGTGGCCAGCGAGTCGGCGATGAACTGTGTACCCTGCACGCGGCTCTGCGCGATGCGTTGCTTCTTCGCGGGCGTCCAGCGCCCGGCGATGTTCTCGCCCGCCAGGTGTACCACGCCGTCAAAGCCTTCGAATAACGATGGCAGCGGCGGCCCGCTCGGGTCCCAGTACAGCTCGGGCGTACCGGGCTCGGGATGGCGGCGCACCAGGCGGATGACTTTGTGTCCCTGGGCGACCAGTTCGGGCACGAGCGCCGAGCCCACGAAGCCGGAAGCGCCGCTCATCGCGATGTTCATAGGGTTGAAACCTGTCCGCTATTGTCCACGATGCGGAGCGCCGCGCGCAAAGTGCTGGCCGGAGCCGCCTAGTAGACGGCACGCTCCTGGCTGGTCTGCTTACTGGCGAGCGAGAACCGGGGCTCAGCCGGAGCGCTGTGCAGGATGCGAGCGGCGGTGTATTCGCCGACGGCGGGGCCGTGCTTGAATCCGTGTCCCGAGCCCCCGCCGACCAGCCACGCATTCTCCAGGTCAGGATGGCGGTCGATGAGGAAGTCGCCGTTCCAGGTGTTCTCATACTGGCACACCCGAGTCTCGACGAGCGGAGCCTGGTGCAGGGCGGGGATGTGCTGCTCGAGGTAGCGGCGGAGCCGTTCGATCGATGCCGGGCTGACGACGCGTGCGGCGTCATCCGGATCCAGCTCCGGGCCGTGGCGGTCGAAGGCGAGCTTGAAGCCGCGCGCCTCGATATCGGGCAGCGCGTAGGGACGCTCCGGGTGCGTGTGGTGTATCCACACCGGCATCCGGGGAGCGCGAAAGTCGTGGTTGCCGGCGGGTGCACCGAGGAAGAAGACTTCCTGGCGTGTAGCCACGATCCGCCCCGCCAGCACCTCGGGAAACAGTTTGGGGAGCCAGGGTCCGCAGGCAAAGATGAACGTGTCGGCAGCGATGGAATCGCCCGCCGCGGTCCGGAGCTCGGTGAGTCGCCTGTTACCGCGGGGCGGAAGGACGGCAGCGGGAAGGTAATCCACTCCGCCCTGCACCATGTCCTTTACCAGCGCCTGCACCGACCGCCGGGCCATGAGCGCGCCACTCTCCGGCTCGAACACTCCCCAGGTGACGTCGTCGAAACGAAACTGCGGCCAGCGGCGGCGGATGTCGTCTCCCGTCAGCTTCTCGTAGACCACCCCGACCCGGTCAAGGACGGCGAGTTCCTGCTGAGTGTAGGTGTCCGTGTCGTGGCTGAGCCAGAGCACGCCCGTGCGGCGGAACAGGTCCGTGACGGGGCCGAAGAACTCACGCCATAACGCGAGCGAGCGGAGAGACCAGCGGGTGTAGAGCTCGTCCGGCCCATAGCTCATGCGGATGACGCGGGTCTCGCCCGCCGAGCTGGAGCGGCTGTTGGCGACGCCGTAAGCGTCGAGCAGCGCGACGCGGGCTTTCGCTTGGCGCAGGTGGTGGGCCGTCCATGCCCCAAAGACGCCGGCGCCGACCACGGCAAAGTCGTGACCCTGGTTCATGAGTATGCCCCGGCGGACGAGCGAACGGCGGGGATTATCCGGGTTGAGCCCACGAAGCCGGAAGCACCGCTCATCGCGATGTTCATACGGAATCCTTATTCGAGGTGCCACACTGGGCGCAGAACATGCGGCCTCCTGCAGATGTAGCGAACGGCGGGGATTATCGGTGTTTATCACCTCGGCGGCAAGCGGTTTGTCACCGGAAAGCCGCGAAAATCGTGGCTATAATCGGACTGGCACCTGCCATGGCGACCCTGCGTCACCAGATCGCGACCAACGTCCTGACGGTCACGAAGTTCCGTGACCTGCTGAAGAAGGTGCGCGCGAATCGTCCTAACGACGACGTGGAGATCATCCGCAAGGCCTACGACTACTCCCTCGAGCACCACAAAGGTCAGTCCCGCGCCTCCGGCGAGCCCTACCTGGCGCATCCGCTGGAGGTCGCCGCCATACTCGCCGAGTTGAAGCTCGATCCCACCGCCATCGCCGCCGCGCTGCTGCACGATTCGGTGGAAGACACCTCCGTCACCACCGAAGACATCAAGGCTGCGTTCGGCGAGCAGGTCGCGCAGCTGGTCGAAGGCGTGACCAAGATCAGCAAGATAGATTTCGCTACCCGCGAAGAGCGTCAGGCGGAGAACCTGCGCAAGATGGTGCTGGCGATGGTGGATGACATCCGCGTCGTCCTCATCAAGCTCGCCGACCGGCTGCACAACATGCGCACGCTGGGCGCGCTGCCGGCCGAGCGCCAGGCGCAGATCGCCAAAGAGACGCTCGAGATCTACGCGCCCATCGCGCATCGCCTGGGGATGGGCAAAGTCCGCGGCGAGCTCGAAGACCTTGCCTTCCAGCACTTCGATCCCATCGGATACAAGCAGATCAAGGACGCGGTCGAGGCGCGACGCAAGCGCGGCGAGCAATTCCTCGAGCAGATCGAGGGCGTGATCCGCGAGAAGCTGAAAGAGAACGGCATCGAGGCCCGGGTGGAGAGCCGCATCAAGCGGCTCTACTCCGTCTACCAGAAGCTGCAGCGCCAGAACATCGCGGTGGACCAGGTCTACGACCTGCTCGCCATCCGCATCGTCGCCGGCTCGGTGAAGGATTGCTACGCCGTGCTCGGCGCCATCCACAACCTGTGGCGTCCAGTGCCGGGCAGGATCAAGGACTTCATCGCCATGCCGCGTCCCAACCTCTACCAGTCGCTGCACACCACGGTGATCTCCGAGAACGGCACGCCCTTCGAAGTCCAGATACGCACCGAGGAGATGCACAAGATCGCGGAGGAAGGCATCGCCGCGCACTGGAAATACAAGGATGGCGCGCCCGTCTCCGCCAAGGACGAGCAGCGCCTCGCCTGGCTGCGCCAGGTGGTGGATTGGCAGCGCGAGGTCGCCGATCCGGGCGAGTTCCTTTCCACCTTCAAAGTGGAGCTCTATCCGGAAGAGGTCTACACCTTCACGCCGAAAGGCAAAGTGGTCATCCTGCCGCGTGACGCCACCGTCATCGACTTTGCCTACGCCGTCCACACCGAGGTGGGCAACGCCTGCACCGGTGCGAAGGTCAACGGACGCATGGTGCCGCTGCGCACCAAGTTGCGCAACGGCGACATCATCGAGATCGTGACCAAGGAAGGCCACAAGCCCAGCCGCGACTGGCTCGGATTCGTGCGCAGCTCGCGCGCGCGCAACAAGATCAAGCACTGGCTGAACATCCATCAGCGCGAACGCGCCATCGAGATCGGGCGCAAGCTGATCGAGAAGGAAGCGCGCAAGTATCGCATCGCGCTCAAGGAGATCAAGGAACAGGATTTCCAGAAAGTCGCGTCCGAACACGGTCTCGGACGCCCCGACGACCTGATCGCCGGCATCGGCTATGGAAAGTTCTCGGCGCGCCAGGTGCTGGGACGGCTGGTGCCGGAATCGGTGGGGGTGGCGCCGGAAGAGAAGCCCGCCTCCGGCTTTGGCAGTGTGATCCGCCGCGTCTTCGGGCAGACCCCAGAGGTCGGCGCGCTCAAGGTGAAAGGCTCCGACGACCTGCTCATCTATCGCGCGCGTTGTTGCAATCCCATCCGCGGCGAAGAGATCGTGGGATACGTCACCCGCGGCAAGGGCGTGGCGGTGCATTCGAAGTTCTGTCCCAACGTGCTCAACCTGATGTACGAGCCCGACCGCCGCATCGACGTGGAGTGGGCCGCAATGCGCAAGAGCGACGGCACCGCCACCTATCCGGTGAAGCTCACGCTCTCCTGCGACGACCGCGCCGGCATGCTGAAGCAGGTCACCGCCGTGATCTCCGACGACAACACCAACATCCGCACCATCGAAGCCCGCACCGGCGACGCGCACGCCACCATCGACGTCACCGTCGACACCGAAGACTTGAAACACCTCGAGCGCATCGTCGCGGGACTCAGGAAGCTCGCGGGCGTGCGCGATGTGCAGCGCGTCAAGCGGATCTAGCAAGCTGTCAGCTATCAGCAATCAGCCTGAGCCAACGCAGTTGTAGCCCGCTCGCCCACGAGCGGAGCCTTCGTTACCCCTCACCCTTGTCATTCCGAGGGAGCGCGAGCATCAGCGAACGCGAGTCGAGGAACCCCTATAGCAACAAAAAAGCCAAGGCCCGCGCCTTGGCTTTTTGCTGATCGCTGATCGCTGCCTTACGCCAGGTCGAACAGCAGCACTTCCGACTCTGGGGCCACGCCGGCGAGCGCGAGCTGCTGCTCGTCGCTCAGGGCAGCGCCATCACCTTCGCTCAGCGGTTGGCCGTTCAGCGTGACCGCGCCGCGCGCGACCTGGAGCCAGGCATGGCGTCCGGGAGCGAGCGTGTGTTCGATGCTCGCGTCCTTCGACAGGACAGAAGCAAAGACGCGCGCGTCCTGATGGATTTCCACCGCGCCGTTCTTGCTGGGGTCGTTGTTCTGTAAACCCGCGGGCGCGGCGATGAGCCGCAGCTGGTTGCGTTTTTCATCCGCCGAGAACGTCTTCTGCTCATAGCTGGGCGTGATGCCTTGCTGCTCCGGCAGCAGCCAGATCTGCAGCAGGTGGACCGGCTCGGTCTTCGAGTTGTTCCACTCGCTGTGGACGATGCCCTTGCCGGCGGACATCCGCTGCACGTCGCCCGGCATGATCACCGAGCCGTTGCCCATCGAATCTTTGTGCCCGACCGCGCCCGCGAGCACGTAGGTCACGATCTCCATGTCGCGGTGCGGATGCATAGGGAAGCCGTTCGCCGGCGCGACGCGATCGTCGTTGATCACGCGCAGCGCGCGGAATCCCATGTTCTCGGGATCGTAATAGTCGCCAAAGCTGAAGCTGTGATACGTGTCGAGCCAATCCCACTGGATGTGCCCGCGGTCACTGCTCTTGCGGATGCGGATCATGGCTGTCCTTTCAAGAATCAAACAGGCCCAGCCGAATTCCGGCTGGGCCCGCTGTGCATCGATAAGATTCGATCCAAGCCATTGGATGCGGCGGGACCGCCTCCGGATTCAGCCGCCGCGCGGCGCCGTTATTTCTTGTGCGCCTTCTTCTCTGACTTTGTCTCTGCCTTCGCCTCGGACTTGGCTTCAGTCTTCGTTTCCGGCTTCGTCTCCGGCTTGCTCTCGGACTTGCTCTCCGGCTTCGTCTCTGACTTCTCTTTGGCCGCCGACGCCGAACTCTCGCTCTCGGCCGAATCTGCCTTCCCCGAACCTTTGCGCGCGTAGTCGGTCACGTAGAAGCCTTCGCCCTTGAAGTGCGCCGCCGGCGCCGAGAACAATTGCTCGACCGCGCCGCCGCACTCCGGACACTTCTTTACCCGCGCGTCCGAGTAGCTCTGGTGCAGCTTCTCGAAGCGGTGTCCGCACTTCTTACACTTGTATTCGTAGATGGGCATCGTTTCGATTCTAAGGTGCGCGCGCGGAAACCCGCAAACCTAGGGTCGTGTGGAGACGGGCGACCCCGCCCGTCACGCTGACCTGCCATCGGTGTAGACTGCGCGGATGGCAACCGGTCCCAGCGACGGCCGAGGCGTGCTCTACATCGTCGCCACGCCTATCGGCAACCTCGAAGACATCACACTGCGCGCGTTGCGCGTGCTCAAGGAAGCCGACCTCATCGCCTGCGAAGACACGCGCCAGACGCAGAAGCTGCTCAACCATTACGACATCAAGAAGAAGACGGTGAGCTACCACGAGTACAACGAGCTCACCCGCGCGGCCGAGCTGGTGAAGGATCTGGAAGAGGGCATGCGCATCGCCGTGGTCTCAGACGCGGGCATGCCCGGCATCTCTGACCCGGGCTTCCGCCTGGTGACGCTCGCGGTGCGCCATCACATCCCAGTGGTGCCCATCCCGGGACCAAGCGCGTTCGTGGCCGCGCTCGCGGCCTCGGGCCTGCCGACCGACTCGTTCCGCTTCTCCGGCTTCCTCTCGCCCAAGACCGGCCAGCGCCGCACCGAACTCGAGCAGATCCGCAATTCGCCGCGGACGCAGGTCTTCTACGAGGCGCCGCATCGCATCGTCGAGACGCTGGAAGACATTGTCGCGGTGATGGGCGGCTCGCGCCAGGTCGTGATCGCGCGCGAGGTCACCAAGCTGCACGAGGAGTTCCTGCGCGGCCGTGCGGACGAGTTGCTCGAGCAACTCAAAGGCCGCGACGGCGTGAAGGGCGAGATCACGCTGATGATCGCGCGCGCTCCCGAGGTGATGGTCGATGTCGCGCCGGACACCAGGAAAATCGCCGCGCGCGTCCGCGAGCTGCAGGCGGCGGAAAAGCTTGATGAGAAGGACGCGCTCAAGCGCGCAGCGAAAGAGTTCGGGGTCTCGAAGAGCGAGGCGTACCGGGAGTTGCAGCGGACAAAATAGTAGTTAGGAGATAGGAGCTAGTAGTTAGCGGACTCAGTGACCGAATGTACCGGGCTCGACAAGCCCAAACCCCATCAACCAAACAGGAACCGCAAAGGCAATCGGGAACAAACAGAAAAGCCACACGCTGCGTTTATGCCGCCTGGAAGCCCATATCCTAAGAATCAACCAAACGTAAGCCATCAGGATCATCGGATTGAGAGAAAAATCCGCCGACAAGCGGCAAGTCCCACTGGACCAAGATTGCGAACAGCGCAACAGGTAACAGCGCAGTACAGATGGACGCTGCAATGAGAAGCCTCTGGGATTTGTCCATCGACCCTAACTCCTAACTACTAGCTCCTAGCTACTTGACCGCCGCCAGCACTTCTTCCGCGTGCCCATCCGGCTTCACGTTCTCGAACACCTTGGCGATCTTTCCCTCCGGACCGATCACGAACGTCGTCCGCGCGATGCCTTTCACCTTCTTGCCGTACATGTTCTTCTCTTTGATCACCCCGAAGGCGTTGGCGACTTTCTTGTCGGCGTCGGCGAGCAGCTGATAGGGCAGGTCGTACTTCTCTTTGAACTTCTTTTGCGCGGCGGGAGTGTCGCCGGAGATCCCGAGCACGGTCACGCCCGCCTTCTGAATCTTCTTGTATGCGTCGCGGAACCCGCACGCTTCAATGGTTCAACCGGGCGTGTCGGCCTTGGGGAAAAAGAACAGGACGACGCTCTTCCCGCGGAGGTCTTTTAGGCGGACATCAGCGCCGGTCTCATCCGGCACGGTAAAATCAGGTGCCTTGTCTCCTACTGCCAACATGATGGCTCTCCTCGAGCACGCGCCCTTATACCGCAGGCCCTTATATCGCAAAGCAGTAGCCGCCGTCATCTGTGCGGCCTTCGTCGGCGCGGTGATCGCGGGCGGGGTACTCGCCTATGGCCAGCGCAAGCGCTCGCACCAGCTGCGCGCCATCGCGCTGGTCGAGCTGTACGGGGCCTCTGGTAAAACTTCTAAGCCGACCGGCGGACGCCTGCTGCCCATCGCCATCCTCGTCGGCGAAAAGTGGTACGACGCGGCCACGTACAACGCCACGCCGCGCCCGCTCGCGCTCGATGAAGGCACGGTCTACGAAGCGCTGGACAACGGCGATCCCGCCGGCTTCTTCACCGTCGCCGCCGCTCGCCAGGATCGCGATAAGGGCGAGTGGTTCGGTGTAGGACAGTGGAAGTCGGCCGCCGAGGTAGCGCGCGCGGAAAAAGCCGCCGCCGCGGCCCGGCAGGCACGCACGCGCACGCTCACCGACGACGGACCGCCCAAACTCCGCAAGCTCAAGCCCGGTGATCCACAGCCCAAGCCCAGCGAGACCGCCCCGGCGCCACGCCAGAAACCCAGTAAAGGCCAAGACCATCCGCCGGCCGCTGGCTCGGGGGCGGGTTCGGGGGCTGGTTCAAACGACGCGACGATCACCGATCCTGACCGTCCCACACTACGCCGCGGTGGTGGTGGCGAGCAGGTCAGCGCCACGCTCGAGCCGCCGCCGGCGGCCGCAGCTGGAGCGAAGATCGGGAGTGCCCCGACGCTAGCGGCCAGGTCTGGAGCTAAATCTGGCGGGGCTTCAAATCCGTCGCAAGTCTTCATCGCCGTCTCCGATCCGGACGGCACCGGCCCGACGCGCAACTTCGGCTTCCCATGGAAGCCGGAGGAAGAGCGCGCACTCAAGGCCAAAGCCGTCGCCCTGGCCGAGGCCGAGGTCGCCAAGTATCGCGCCGGACGGTTTGGCGCGGCGGCTGCCGAAAAGCAGCCGTCCGAGAAGAAGTCATCAGCTAAGTCAGCCAGGAAAACGTCCGCGAAAAAGGCCGCACCGGCCATCCATCTCGAGAATG
The DNA here is from genome assembly GCA_030774055.1 of Acidobacteriota bacterium. Lineage (NCBI taxonomy): Bacteria > Pseudomonadati > Acidobacteriota > Acidobacteriota bacterium. The sequence continues at coordinate 24,458 of JALYLW010000067.1, read as the reverse complement.
TCCAGGTCACGGGCTACGATCTTGGACTCGACAACAACGCCGAGCTGGTCGTCACCGCCACCTCCGGCGACGTCTTCGTCACCCTGGTAGCGCGCACCAATCTCGAGTTCACGCCGCAGAAGGTCTTTGCGGTAGTCACCGACAAGGACCATCTCGACGCCATCCCGCGCATGCAGCTCATCGGCGCGGTCGATGCCGACGGCAAAGGTAAAGGCGAGCTGCTCTTCCGCGTGATCGGCGATGGCATCTACCGCTACGCGCTCTATCGCGTGAGCCGCGACAGCATGTCGCAGCTGTGGGAGAGCGGCCGCTACGAATTCTGACCGCAGCGAACGGTAGCGCCGGCGTCTCGCCGGCTGTTGCGCGGGCGTCCCGCCCGCGACATCGGGAGCTATGACTGTCGCAGAAGGGAACAGGATGCGCGCGTACCTTGTTCGTATTGGAGTCGACCAGGCCTTCGGCAGATGGAATGCTCCAATGGATCCAGAGACGAACGAGTACCATCGCCCGCTATGGGGCCCGATGCCGATCCAGTTCACCTTGCCGCCCAATCCGTACGACCTGGGTTCAGGGCCGAGGCCACCCACGCCAATAACGGCCTCGAAGTCCCAGGTTCGTACCCGGCCCATGCAGCCATGGATTCCGAACTCACCTGTCTCGCGGTCCGGATCCCCGTCATGGGTTCGCTTATAGACGAGCGTGCGCGTTACGCGTCCCTCCTCCTCATTTCGCCCTTAGCAGCAGCACTGGCACGCCGATGCTGTGCTGCACGCGACTGGCGGTGGTGCCGAGAAACACATCGGCGAGAAAGCGGTGGCCATGCGTGCTCATCGCTACCAGATCACAGCCCTTCTGCTCGACCCAGCGAACGATCTCCGTGGCCGGGTCGCCGTATGCCAGTTCGGCTACCGTGGAGATGCCCGCAGCTTCGAACTCTGCGCGAACGGTTTCTAGATACGCGGTGTCTTCGGTGATCTCCGGACTGACCGCGTCCGCACCGTAGGTCCTGGCCGCCCATCCATCAGCGACATGCAGCAACACCAAGCGGCTGTCCGCCAGCTTGGCGAGCTGTTTGACGTGCTCGATGATGGCCCGGTCGGTTGCCGTGCCATCGAGCGTTACGAGGATCCTGTCGTACATGTCTTTGGCTTCGCCTCCTGCGCTCAGCCGCCTGGTTCAGCCGCCTGTGACGACGTGCCACGCGGCCCGAAGTGAGTCCGGCAGACCAAGCACGTCCATCGTGGTGATCAGGATCGCGCTGCTCCACCCGGCTACCAGCAGGAACCAGCCGTTCTTCCAGCGCCCCATCCGTTTGCGCGCGCTGGTGAAGTGCAGCAGCGGGAACATGGCGAACGGAAGCTGCAGCGCCAGCACCACCTGGCTGAGGACCAGTAGATCGGTGACGCTGCCCTCGCCACGCAGGCCGATGATGAAGATGGCCGGCAGGATGGCGAGCAGGCGGGTGATGAGCCGCCGCACCCAGGGCTGGATCCGCCAACGCATGAAGCCTTCCATCACCACCTGACCGGCGAGCGTGCCCGTGATGGTGCTGCTCTGTCCGCTGGCCAGCAACGCGACCGCGAAGAGCGTGCTGGCGGCCGCCGTCCCCAGCAAGGGCGACAGCGTCAGATAAGCGACGCGGATCCAATCACTGGCAGCGCTGAAGGGGACGACGCGCCCATCGCCGAGGACGGCGCCTTCCTTCCCAAAGAACACCATTGCGGCAAGCACCATGATGGCCGCATTGACGAAGAAGGCGACGGTGAGCGCCGCGACCGAGTCGATGGTGTTGAATTTGATGGCGCGCCGGATGGACTGTTCGTCCTTCTGCAGTCTTCGGCTCTGCACGAGCGCGGAATGCAGATAGAGGTTGTGCGGCATCACCGTGGCACCGATGATGCCGATGGCGACGACCAGCATGCCCGCTTGCCGGATGCGCGGCGCGATCAGGGCACGGCCCATCTCGAGGAAATCCGGGCGCGTCTGCGGCAGCACGAAGATCTCGATGAAATAGCACACGCCGATGGTCGCGATCAGCAGCAGGACCAGGGCCTCGATGGTGCGCATGCCAAAGCGCTGTAAGGCCAGCAGCAGGAAAACATCGAGCGCGGTGATGAGGACCGCCCAGAATAGCGGGATGTGGAACAGCAGGTTGAGCGCCACGGCGCTGCCTAGCACCTCGGCCAGATCGCACGCGCCGATGGCAACCTCGCTCATCAGCCAGTTGGGCCAGCGGCTCCACTCGGGATACCAGTCGCGGCAACATTGCGCGAGGTCTTTCCCCGTCACCACGCCCAGGCGGGCGGAGATCACCTGCATGAAGATCGCCATCAGGCTGGCAAGGCCGACCACCCATAGGAGTCCGTACTTGAATTGCGCACCCGCTTGCAGATCGGTGCCCCAATTGCCCGGGTCCATGTAGCCCACGCTCACCAGGATCGCCGGCCCCGCAAAGGCCCGCCACTGCGCCCAGAAACCCTCTTCGTGATGAGGCACGTCGACGGTCGAATGCATCCCTTCGAGCGAGCGTTGGCCCGCGCCAGTCGTGTCGGTTGGTCGGGTACCCATCGGCGAAGCAAGAGTATATCGGAGGAGGTCTACAGCGGGGGCGCAACCCTCGTAGAGGGCACGCGTTGACAGTCTCGACCGCGCTCCCTAACCTAGTTGTTTCTTACTGGTTCTCAGAAAATGAATGTCCTCGTCATCGGCGGCGGAGGCAGGGAACACGCGCTCGCGTGGAAACTGCGCCAATCTCCGCGCGTGGAACACGTATGGTGCGCACCCGGAAACGTGGGCATCGCCGATTCCGCCGAGTGTGTGGCCTGGGACTCGAAGAATGACGTCGGCAACCTGGACGCGCTGCTCGCGCTCGCTGCGCGGCTCGCGCCTGACCTCACCGTCGTCGGTCCGGAAGCCCCGCTCACCGCCGGCGTGGTGGACGCGTTCACCGCGCGTGGTCTCCGCATCTTTGGTCCGACCCAGGCCGCGGCGCAGCTGGAGTCGTCGAAGGGTTTTGCCAAAGAGTTCATGCGGCGGCACCAGATCCCGACCGCGCATTACGCCATCGTCAGCGATGAGAAGGAATTGAAAGACGCGCTCGCGCACTTCAGCGCGCCCATCGTAGTGAAGGCCGATGGCCTCGCCGCCGGCAAGGGCGTGGTGATCGCGGCGTCGAAAGAAGAAGCCGCGTCCGTTGCGCAGGAGATGCTCTCGGGCAAGCTGCTCGGCGAAGCCGGCACGCGCGTGGTGCTGGAAGAATTCCTCGAGGGCGAAGAGGTCTCGTTCCAGGTGATGAGCGATGGCGAGCGCGTGGCGCCGCTGGTCGCCGCGCAGGACCACAAGCGGGTGGGCGATGGCGACACCGGCCCGAACACCGGCGGCATGGGCGCGTATTCGAGCGACGCGCTCCTCGAACCCGCGATGCGTGACTGGCTCATCCATCACGTCGCGCAGCCGGTGGTCGCAGGAATGAAAGCCGAAGGCGCGGAATACCGCGGCATCCTTTACTGCGGCCTGATGATGACGGCGCGCGGTCCCATGGTGCTCGAGTTCAACTGCCGCTTCGGCGATCCGGAGACGCAACCCATCCTGATGCGGCTCGACAGCGATCTGCTCGACGCCTTCGAGGCGTCCGTGGATGGGCGCGTGAGCGAGGGCGACTTCAAGTGGTCTGCCGACGCGACCTGTTGCGTGGTGATCGCTTCCGGCGGCTACCCCGGACCGTTCGAAAAGGGCAAGGTCATCACCGGACTCGACGCCGCGGCGAAGTTGCCGGAGGTGAAAGTCTTCCACGCGGGCACGGCGAAGAATGCCGCGGGAGAGTTCGTCACTGCCGGTGGCCGCGTGCTGGGCGTCACCGCGCGTGGAGCAACGCTGGAGCAGGCGGTCGACCGCGCTTACGAAGCCTGCTCGCTGGTCAAGTTCGAGGGCATGCACTACCGCCGCGATATCGCGGCGCGAGCGCTGAAGTCCGCGGCACAATAGGAGAACCACGATAGGGAGACCATGTCTGACAAACCGTTGGTAGCGATCGTGATGGGCAGTGATTCCGACCTCGAGATCATGAACGAGGCCGCGAAAGCACTCGAAGGTTTCGGCATCGCCTACGAGATCGACGTGACCTCGGCGCACCGCGCGCCGCGCAAGACGAGCGAGTTCGCGCGCGCGGCCGCCAGCCGTGGCATCAAGATCATCATCGCCGGCGCGGGCGGCGCGGCGCATCTTGCCGGCGTGATCGCCGCTGAGACCACGCTGCCGGTGATCGGCGTGCCCATCCCATCGACCTCGCTGCAAGGCATGGATTCGCTGCTCGCCACCGTGCAGATGCCCGCGGGCATTCCCGTGGCGACGGTCGCAGTGGGCAAGGCGGGCGCGACCAACGCCGGCATCCTCGCCGCGCAGATGCTGGCGCTCAGCGACAAGGCGCTCGCTGACAAGCTCGCCGCATACAAAGAGAAGCTGGCGAGAGGTGTGGACGAGAAGTCGGCGAAGCTGAAAGCTTCACGCGAAAAGTAGCTAGAGCTTCAGTCCCTTCAGATATTCGCGCAGGCCGTCGCCGAGGTCGGGACGCTTGAGCGCGAACTCCACCGTCGCTTTCAGGAAGCCGAGCTTGTCACCGGTGTCATGGCGCACGCCTTCGAAGCGATAGCCGTGCAGCGTCTGCGTCTGCGCCAGTCCGCGCAGGCCGTCGGTGAGTTGCAGTTCGCCGTCGGCGCCGAGCGGCGTCTTCTCGAGGATCGCGAAGATGTCGGGCGTGAGGATGTAGCGCCCGACCACCGCGAGGTTCGAGGGCGCGTCCTGCGGCTGCGGTTTCTCGACCAGATCCTTGACGTCGTAGAGGCGGCCGTCGAATCTTCCCTGGAGGTGCGGAGCGACGACCGGTTGCGCGTCGAGCACGCCGTAAGCGGATATCCCCGGACCATCCACGAACTGCGTCGCGATTACCGACGCGCCAGTCTGCTCGAACACCTGTACCATCTGCTTCAGGCAGGGAACGCGCGCGTCGATCACGTCGTCGGCAAGCAGCACGGCGAAGGGCTCGTCGCCGACCAGCTCGCGCGCCATGAGGACCGCGTGGCCGAGTCCCATGGCCTCTTTTTGCCGGACGTAGGCTACGTGGATCATGTCCGAGATCTGCCGCACGATGGTCAGCAGGTCGGTCTTGCCGCGGTCCTCGAGCATGTGCTCGAGCTCGTAGCTCACGTCGAAGTGGTCTTCGATGGCCGACTTGCCGCGGCCGGTGACGATGATGATCTGGTCGCAGCCCGCCGCTAGCGCCTCTTCCACGCCGTACTGGATGATGGGCTTGTCCACCAGCGGCAGCATCTCTTTGGGCTGTGCCTTGGTCGCGGGCAGGAAGCGTGTGCCGAGTCCGGCAGCGGGAAAAACGGCTTTTCTGATCTTCTTCATGAAATCCCAAAAACCACACCGCGATGAATGCGATTAACGGACGCGTAGCAAGAACTCGCTAGTACAAACCTCTGATGCCGCCCCGTCAAGCAACGCCGACTTCTTCCGCAGCTAAATCTGCCAGCAGTTCCTTCAGCCGGGCGAGCACGTCTTCCGGCCGCGTGGACTTCAACTGGAACCGCAGCACGCCGGCAGGAGTGAACTGCGCGCCGCGCTCTTTAGCGACGAACTGTGCCAGCTTCTCCGGATCGACGATGGCCTTCTCGGTGAACTTCACGTGGACGACCTCGCGCCGGCGATCGATCCCCGCCACGCCCACGCGCTCGGCCGCGAGCTTGAGTTCGGCATACTCCAGCAAGTTGCGGACCGCCGCGGGCGGCTCGCCGTAACGGTCGGTGAGCTCGTCGCGCACGTCGCCCAGTTGCTGCAAGCTCTCCACCGCGGCAACGCGCTTGTACATGCGCAAGCGTTGATTCTCTTCCGCGATGTACTCGGGCGAGATGCGGATATTCAGCCCGAGGTTGAGCTGCGTCTCAGCCTGCTCCTCCGAGACCTCGCCGCGCAGCTCTTTGATGGTGCGTTCGAGCATCGAGGTGTAGAGCTCGAAGCCGACAGCGTCGATGTGTCCGCTCTGTTCGCCGCCCAGAAGATTGCCGGCGCCGCGCAATTCGAGGTCGAGCGCAGCGATCTTGAAGCCGGCGCCCAAGTCGGAAAACTCTTTCAACGCCGCCAGCCGCCGGCGCGCGATGGCCGTCAACTCCTGCTCCGGCGGGACGAGCAAGTAGGCATACGCGCGCTGGTTCGAGCGGCCCACGCGGCCGCGCAGCTGATATAGCTCCGACAATCCGTGACGGTCGGCGCGGTTGATGAGGATGGTGTTGCAGAGCGGGATGTCGAGCCCGTTCTCGATGATGGTGGTGGCGACGAGCACATCGGCGTTGTGGCGGACGAATCCGAACATCACCTTCTCGAGTTCGCGCTCGCTCATCTGGCCGTGGCCCACGAGCACGCGCGCTCTCGGCACCAGCTCCTGGATCTTCGCCGCGATCTCGTAGATGGATTCCACGCGGTTGTGGACGAAGTAGACCTGCCCGCCGCGTTCGAGTTCCTGCTCGATCGAGCTGCGGATCAGTTTCTCGTCGAAGGCAGCGACCACCGTCTGGATGGCCATGCGGTCTTTCGGCGGCGTCTCGATCACGCTCATGTCGCGAAGTCCGACCACGGCCATGTGCAGCGTGCGCGGGATGGGCGTGGCCGACATGGTCAGCACGTCCACCTCGCGCTTCATCTGCTTCAGCCGCTCTTTGTGGCGGACGCCGAAGCGTTGCTCCTCGTCGACGACGAGCAGTCCCAGGTCCTGGAACTTGATGTCTTGCGAGAGCAGGCGATGCGTGCCGATGAGGATATCCACTTTCCCCTGCTCCACTTTCTCGACAATCTCTTTCTGCTGCTTGGCCGAGCGGAAGCGCGAGATCATCTCGATGGTGATGGGGAACTGCTTGAAGCGTTCTTTGAATGTCTCGAAATGCTGGAAGGCGAGGATGGTGGTGGGCGCGAGCACGGCGGCCTGCTTGCCATCGCTCACCGCCTTGAATGCCGCGCGCATCGCGACTTCGGTCTTGCCGTAGCCAACGTCGCCGCAAAGCAGGCGGTCCATCGGCTGCGGCGACTGCATGTCGCGCTTGATGTCGACCACGGCCTGCGCCTGGTCCTCCGTCTCCTGGAACTCGAAGGCGTCTTCGAACTCGCGCTGCCAGTCGGTGTCTGCAGGGAAGGCGTGGCCCGCGGCGGTCTTGCGCGCGGCATAAAGCTTGAGCAACTCGTCGGCCATCTCCTTCATGGCCTTCTTCACGCGCGTCTTCGTTTTCTGCCACGCGGCCGTGCCCAGACGGCTGAGCACGGGCTTGGCGCCTTCCGCCGAGCGATATTTCTGGATGAGGTCGAGCCGCGTCAGCGGGACGTAAAGTTTCGCTGCCTCCGCGTATTCGAGCACCATGAACTCCGCGGGCGCGCCATCCTGATCGATCTCGCGCAATCCGCGGTACTCGCCGATGCCGTGCTCCACGTGGACAACGTAATCGCCGACCGCCAAGTCGCGGAAGTCGGACATGAACGTGGCCGTCTTCGACTTCTGCTTGATAGGCCGCGAGATGGCGGATTCGGATTCATCGAACAGGTCGCGCGAGCCGAAGACTGCCAGCTTTACCTCGGGCAGCAGCACGCCATCGGGCACGTAGGCGCGGACCAGCGTGGTGGCAAAGACGTCTTCGGTGAAGTATGCGGCTTCGTCGAGGAAGGTCTCGCCGCCGGCGGTGCCGGTGCGCATGCCCATGCGGAAGGGCACGTTGTATTCGGTGAAGATGTCGGCCAGGCGCTCCATCTCGCCGGTGGAGCCGGCGCAGAAAAGCACGCGGCGGCCGTCTGCGGTGAGCCGCTGGACCTCTTCCACCAGCGCAGGCACCGCACCATGGAACTTGGGCGTGGGCTGCGACTGAAACGTGATCGTCTCGCTGCCGGATGTCTCGATGGCCAGGTGCTCCAGCGACCCGCCCGGGCGCTGAGCCAGCGCGGCCTGCCATTCGTCGGACGAAAGAAACAACTCCGCCGGACGCACCAGCTTGCCCACGCCACTCTGCTCGTGCACGGCTTCGAGCTTTTCCCAGAAGGCTTCCAGTTCGGGCGCGACCTCGGTCGGCTCGTCCACAAAGACGGCGGCTTCGGGAAGCAAGTCGAGCAACGTTGAGTTTGCGCCGGCAACGGGCGCGTAGAGTTCCCAGCCGGGGAAGACGGAGACGCCGCCGGCGACGATGGCGTCTTCGACCACCGCCTGTGCGCCGATGATGCGTTGTCCGGAAAGCCGCGTGTGGATGGCAGCGAGCGTCGCTTCGCTGACGGCGGTCTCGGTGAGTGGCAGCAGCACCGCCTCATCGAGTGGATTCTGCGAGCGCTGCGATGCGGGATCGAACTTGCGCAGCGACTCGATCTCGTCGCCAAAGAATTCGGCGCGCGCGGGGCGGTCCATCTCGGGCGAGTAAACGTCGAGGATGCCGCCGCGCACGGCGTACTGTCCCGGCATCTCGACCACGTCCACCTTCACGTAGCCCACGAGGTTCAAGTGCTCGACTAGGCGTTCAGAGTCGATGGTCTCGCCCTTGCGCAGCGTGCGCGCCAGTCCGGAGTAGTGCTCCGCCACGCGCATTCGCATGAGCGCCGACTCGATGGGCGCGATCACGATCTCGGCGCCGCCGGTCGCGATCTTCCACAACGCCGCGGCGCGCTCTTCTTGTATCTCGGGATGCGGCGACTGGTTCTCGAAGGGCAGCGTGTCAAAAGCCGGCAGCGCGATGACCGCCGCCGGATCGGCTGCCATGGTCAATTCGCATGCGGCGCGCAGCACCGGCAATAGGGCGTCGGCCGCGCGGTTGTCGCGCACGATGATGAGCAGCGGCCGCTGCGCCGCGCGGTGCAGCAAGGGAAGATGCAGGGCTTTTGCGGTGGGAGTGAGTCCGGAGACACGAATCCGCCCCGCGCCCGCCTTTTGACCCCCCGCCCCGAAGGCGGATGCGGAGGTCCCTCGTTTCAGAGGGAGGAGGGCACGCCGGAAAGTGTCAGACTTTTCCACGTCCGCGAACAATTCGCGGACAAACGGCTGGACCATGACTTAGCTTCGATTGTAAACCGTTGCCCGGCTCCGCGCAGACCGATGCGAGTTGGATCGATTCGCGGAACTTTGACCTTGGATGCCACGTTCCCTGACCATGGCTACGGCAGCGCAACTAGCGAACATTGTCCCGATAAAGGCGACCAGCTTGAAGCTCGAGATACAGAACGTGAGCAAGCAGTACGGCGGGCGCGAGAAGGTGTGGGCGCTGAAGGATTTCTCGCTCGCGCTGGCGCCCGGAGTGCTGGGCCTGCTGGGCCCGAACGGCGCCGGCAAAACGACGCTGATGTCGATCCTGGCGACCATCACCGCGCCGACCGCGGGCACCGCGTTGTGGAATGGCGCCGACATCCGCCACCAGCCCGACGCGATCCGCGAGGTGCTCGGATTCCTGCCGCAGGATTTCGGCGTCTATCCGAACCTGAACGCGGTCGAGTTCCTGGAGTATCTTGCCGCCATCAAGGGGCTCGACGCCGGACTTGCGCGCCGCCGCATCGACGAGCTGCTGCAGCTGGTGAACCTTACCGAAGTCCGCAAGCGTCCGCTGGGCGGATTCTCCGGCGGCATGCGGCAGCGTGTCGGCATCGCGCAAGCGCTGCTCAACGATCCCAAGCTGCTCATCGTGGACGAGCCCACCGCCGGGCTCGATCCGGAAGAGCGCGTGCGCTTCCGTAACCTGCTCTCCGAGCTTTCCGGCGAGCGCATCGTGATCCTCTCCACCCACATCGTCTCCGACGTGGAAGCGGTTGCGACCGACATTGCGCTCATCGCGCAGGGACAACTCATCACGCACGCCACGCCCGAAGCGCTGCTCGCCGAGGTCGAAGGCAAGGTATGGGAGTGCGTCGTGCCGAGCGCGGAACTGAACGCCGCGAAGGCGCGCTGGATGGTGAGCGGAACGACGCGCCGCTCAGACGGCGTGCACGTCCGCGTGATCGCCGACTCCTCACCGTGCCCGAACGCGCAGGCGCTCGCGCCCACGCTCGAAGACGCGTATCTGCTGAAGATCACCGGGGCAAGGAATGGAGTCGCGAAATAATGCGCGCTCTCTGGCACATCGCGCGCGCGGATTTCCTCGAGCGCTTTCGCCGCTACAGTTTCCTGGTGATGATGGCGGCCGTGCTCTGGCTCGCGTACCTCACGGTGAAGGGCACGATCGGCGTGGACGTAGGCGAACACTACCGCGGCATCTTCAACTCGGCGTGGTCGGGCGCGGTGATGACGTTGATGGTCACCACCTTCCTCACGCTGGCCGGCTTCTACGTGGTGAAGAACTGCGTGCGGCGTGACGAAGAGACGCGCGTGGGACAGATCATTGCCGCCACGCCCATCCGAAAGACCACGTACGTGCTGGGCAAGGCGGTCAGTAATTTCTTTGTGCTCAGTACGCTGGTCGCGGTGCTTGCCGTGGCCGGCATCGCCATGCAGATGTGGCAGGGCGAGGACCGCCACTTCGAGTTGTGGAAGTTCATTGCGCCCTTCCTCATCGTGGCGCTGCCCGGAGTTTTCGTCATCAGCTGCGTGGCTGTCTTCTTCGAGTGCACGCCGGGACTGCGCGGCGGCTTTGGCAACTTCGCGTATTTCTTTGGCTGGAGCATCCTGCTCGGCGCTTCCGTCCAGATGAAGAAGCAGGACCTGGCCGGCATCCTGATGTTCCAGCAGAACATCATTGGCGCACTGCGCCGGGTGCATCCGGAAGCGCGCACCGCGTTCTCTGTGGGCGGCGGCCACAGCCGTGCCAACCTCGATACATTTGTGTGGGACGGCATGGATTGGACGGCAGCCATCCTGCTGAGCCGCGTCTATTGGGTGCTCGCCGCGCTCGCGCTGGTCGCGCTCGCCGCGCTCATCTTCCATCGCTTCGATCCGGCGCGCATGCGGCTGCGCCTGCGCGGCAGCGGCTGGAGCTTGTTCCGGATATTCCGGAGAAAGACGGAAACGGTGGACGAATCCGACGCGATCGCGATTGCTCCTGTCTTTCCTATGAACGCCCATCTCACGCCGCTGCCCGCCGCCGCGCCGCGCTTCCGCTTTGCGCAGGTGGTAGCGAGCGAACTACGCCTCATGCTCAAAGGCTTGCCCTGGCTGTGGTGGATCGGGCTGGGCGGATTGTTCATCGCGGCGCTGGCGAATAGCGCCAAAGACACGCGGGCGGTCGTGCTGCCGCTCACCTGGATCTGGACGGCGCTGATCTGGTCGAAGATGGGGACGCGCGAGGCGCGCTTCCGCACCGGTCCGCTCGTCTTTTCGAGCGCGCACTCCATCACGCGGCAGTTCCCGGCGCTCTACCTCGCCGGCGTGCTGGTCGCCGTGCTGACCGGCGGGCCGGCGGCCCTGCGCATGCTTGTTGCTCGCGACATCAACGGACTGGCGTGCTGGCTGGCGGCGGCGCTGTTCATCCCCGCATTCGCGCTTGCCTGCGGCGCGTGGAGTGGGTCGAGCAAGCTCTTCGAAGCGATTTACGTCGCGTGGTGGTACGTTGGCCCGATGCACGCCACGCCGGACATGGACTATATCGGCGTCACGGCGCAGTCAGGACGTCCGCTGATGTACCTGGGATTCGCCGCGGCGCTGCTCGCGGCGGCCTTCCTGCGGCGCGCGCTGCAATTGCGCCAAGGTAGCCTGGCGTTCGCGGCCTGACGCGGCTGCGTCCGCCCAAAATCCGCGCCGCTGCTATATTGTTCGCGGCTTTTCTTTTTCCATGCCGCGCAAGCACGAACTCTCTCGCAAGTTGCAGCAGCGCGCCGAAAGGGTGATCCCCGGCGGCGTGGATTCCCCGGTGCGTGCGTTTCGCGCGGTCGGCGGCGAGCCACCATGGATCGTTCGCGGCAATGGCCCGCTGATCTGGGACGCGGACGGCAATCAGTACATCGACTACGTGGGCTCGTGGGGACCGCTCATCCTCGGCCACACGCATCCGGAGGTGACGCGCGTGATCGAAGCGGGCGCGCGCTCGGGCGTGAGCTTCGGTGCGTCCACCCCGCTCGAACTGGAACTGGCGGAGGCGGTGGTCGCCGCGTTTCCCGCGATCCAGAAGCTGCGCTTCGTCAGCTCGGGGACGGAGGCGACGATGTCGGCCATCCGCCTCGCGCGCGCGCACACCGCGCGCAAGTACATCGTCAAGTTCGAGGGTTGTTACCACGGCCACGCGGACTCGCTGCTGGTGAAGGCCGGCTCCGGCGTGGCCACGCTCGGCATCCCCGGCTCCGCCGGCGTGCTCGACGAGCTCGCGCAGTTCACACTTGCGCTGCCCTTCAACAACATTGCCGCGGTCGAGCAGGCGTTCGCGAAGTTCGAGGGCCAGATCGCGTGCGTGATCGTGGAGCCGGTGGCCGGGAACATGGGCTGCGTCCCACCGGCGCCGGGATATCTGGCGGCGCTGCGCGAGATGTGCACGAAAAACGGCACGCTGCTCATCTTCGATGAAGTCATGACCGGCTTCCGCGTCGCGCTGGGCGGCGCGCAGCAGCTCTTCGGAATAGCGCCTGACCTTACGACCTTAGGGAAGATCATCGGCGGCGGCTTGCCGGTCGGGGCTTATGGCGGGCGCGCCGAGATCATGGACAAGGTCGCGCCGCTCGGCCCGGTGTACCAGGCGGGGACGCTGAGCGGGAATCCGCTGGCGATGGCCGCCGGTTTGGCCACGGTGAAACATCTGCGGGCGCATCCGGAGATCTACACGCGGCTCGAATCGCTTGCCGGCGTGCTGGTCGAAAAGGTCTGCGCCGCGGCGGAAGAGGCCGGGGTGAAGTTGAGCGCGAACCGCGTGGGCTCGATGTTCACCTGGTTCTTTCAGAAGGAAGAAGGGAAGGTCACCGACTGGGGCTCGGCGTCGAAGTCCGACACGGCGGCGTTCGGCAAATGGCACCGGGCGATGCTGGAGCGTGGCGTTTATTTGCCGCCGTCACAGTATGAGGCCGCGTTCCTGAGCAACGCGCACTCGGAAGACGATGTCAGAGCGACGGTGGAAGCGGCGAGAGAAGCGTTCAGGACTATTTGAGTTGTCATTCCGAGGAGCCCGCCGCGGCGGGCGACGAGGAATCTGCCTTGCGCAAAAGCAGATTCCTCGGAATCACAGATCTAGTGGCTGTGATCTCCGGTAGCCCGCATCTGCGGCACCGTCACAAACTCGAACCCCTCACCTTTATAGCCGCGAATCAACTCATCAGTCGCAGCGACGGTGTGCGCGCGGTCGGCGCCAAATTCAACGTGTCCGCCATCGTGCAGCAGGATGACGTCGCCACCGCGGATACGCTGGCGCGCCTTCTCCACGATGTAGTCCGCGCTCGGCGCTGACCAATCCCAACACTTCACCGACCACATGATGGTCTGGAACCCCATCGCCCGCGCCACGCGCAGCGTCGCCGGGCGGCGCGCGCCAAACGGCGGACGGAACAACCGCGAGTGCTCACCTACAGCTTGCGTGAGAGCCTTCTCGGTCCGCTCAAGCTCGTTTTTCAGCGCGGTTTTCGAACTGAATATCAGGTTGGGATGGGTGAACGTGTGGTTGCCAACGACGTGGCCGCGCTCGGCAACGGCGCGCGCGATATCCGGACGCTGCTCCACGTAGCGTCCGATGAGGAAGAACGTCGCCTTCACACCGTGCTTGTCGAGCACGTCGAGCAAGCGCTGGGTGTGCGGGTCGTTGGGACCGTCGTCGTAAGTGAGCGCGAGCTGCTTTGATTTCCCGCCCTTACCGGAGGGCGCCACGCCAAAGAACGTGGGACCGAAGAGTTGCGACTTCGCCACCGTGGCGCCGTAGGTGAAGACGCCGGCTGCGGCGCCGGCGGCTGCTACGCCAGAGATGATCTCGGGAAGCACGCAAGGATTCTAACCGCGGAGCACGCAGAGACCGCAGAGCGGAAATGGCAAAAGGAAAGAGAAGTCCTCTGCGTCCTCGCGAGCTCTGCGGTAAGAACGGGGTTTACGCCCGCAGCCCGCTCCAGCTCTCTGCGATCACGATGGAGTTGCCGGGGTTCTGCGGATCGTACTTGATCGATGCGGGGACGCCGATGCGGCAGGTATGCAGGTCCACGAACGGACGCAGATGCGTCACATCCTGCGCCGCTTCATACGACACGCCGGCAACGTCGTACTGATAGATGAGCAGTTGCAACGCGCCCGGGCCGCTTTGATTACCGGCAAGTTCGCTCACGTCGATCACGGTGCCGTCGGTGATGCGTCCGAGCTGCGCGATGCGCGTCCGGCGCTCCTGCTCGCGCTGCTCCGGGGTCTTGCGGCGCGCGCGCCACAGCGCGTAGCCGCCAAGCCCGGCGAGCGCGGCCACGCCAGCGATCAATATTGGAAGCAGACGAAGTGAGGTCATACGGCGGCCTAGGATTGATTCATTGGTTCATTGCTTCAGTGGTCCATTTGCGGCTTACCGCCCGGAGCTGCGAGGCTCAGAATGAAGCAATGACCCAATGACCCAATGAACAAATCCTATTGCTTCTTCACCTTCTCGTAGTCCTTCAAGAAAGCCGCGAGTCCCTTGTCCGTCAGCGGGTGGTTGAACATCATCTCCAGCACCTTGAACGGGATGGTGGCAACGTGCGCGCCGGCGAGCGCGGCGTCCACCACATGCATTGGATGCCGGATCGAGGCCGCGAGTACCTGGGTGGGATAGCCGTAATTGCGATAGATGGTCAGGATATGGCGGATGACGTCCATGCCGTTCTCGCTGATGTCGTCGAGCCGCCCGATGAAGGGACTCACGTACGAGGCGCCTGCCTTGGCCACCAGCAGCGCCTGGTTGGGCGAGAAGCAGAGCGTCATGTTGATCTTGATGCCTTGGTCAGCGAGGCACTTGCACGCCTTCACGCCGTCTTTGGTGGTGGGCAGCTTCACCACCACGTGCTTGTGCCAGGCGGCGTACTCCTGGCCTTCCTTGCACATCGCGCCCGCTTCGGTGGCGACGACCTCGACCGAGACTGGCCCGCCCACCACCTCGCAGATCTCGCGGATGGTCTCTTTGTTATTGGGCTTGCCCTCCTTGGCCATGAGCGACGGGTTGGTCGTGACGCCATCGAGGATGCCCAGGGCGGCGGCTTCGCGGATCTCTTTGAGGTTGGCGGTGTCGATGAAGAACTTCATGCGCTGGGCTCATCCTGGACTGGATTCCGCAACGTCCCAATACCCGGGATGGTGACTTCCACCATGTCTCCGGCCTGCAGCGGCCCGACGCCGGCTGGGGTCCCCGTGGTGATCAGGTCGCCGGGCGAGAGCGTCATGACGCGGCTGATGTAGCGGATTATAGCATCGAGAGAAAAGATGAAGTCACGCGTGGAACCGCGTTGCCGCGGCTCTCCGTTCACCCGCGTCTCCACGGTGACGTTCGCGGGATCGATCTCGTCGGAGAGCAGCGGGCCCACCGGACAGAAGGTGTCAAAGCCCTTGGCGCGCGTCCATTGCGCATCGGATTTCTGCAGGTCGCGCGCAGTCACGTCGTTCACGCAGGTGTAGCCGCGGATGTACGCCTTCACGTCTTCGTCATCGCGGACGTTGCGGCACTTGCGCCCGATGACGATGCCCAGCTCGCCTTCGTAATCCACCCGCTGCGAGACTCGCGGCTTCACGATGGTGTCGCCCGAAGCGATGATGGTCGACGATGGCTTCAGGAAGATAAGCGGCTCGCTGGGGGGCTCGTTGCCCAGCTCCTTGGCGTGGTCGCTGTAGTTGCGTCCTACGCCGATGATCTTCGAGGGGACCACGGGCGCGAGCAGCTTGGCTTCGGAAAGCGCGATGGCGGCCATGTGTCCGCCGGCGCCGAAGCTGGTGGCGTCCTCGGGCATGCTGAGCGAGCGCGTGATCATGTCGCGCCCGCCTACACTCTCGATCAGGCCGTAGGCCGGGCCGGTAGGGCTCTGGAAGCGGCAGTACCTCATTGCTGGTATCTCATTAAGGTTCTTCTTCTTTCATGGACGGGCTTTTACTCACTGGGGAACCTGCTCGCTTGCTTCCGCCGACTTCGCACTCTCGTTGCCGCGCAGGTCGACAGCACCGACACTATAGAAATATTTGTGGCCGGGCTGGACATTCGGATCGCGGAAGGCCGGCGTCTTCACCAGTTCACCACTGATTTTCACCGCCGCCGCGCCCTCTTCGTGCCGATAGACGTTGTAACCGGCGAGGTCAGCGTCCATGACGGGCGCCCACGTCAGGTCGATGAACTTCTGTTGCGCCAGGCCCGAGTAGACCGCCTGGACGCCGCTGGGGACTGCCGGCGGGAAGACATCGTGCGCAAAGATCTCGACCGGCGCCGAGTCGTCGCCTTCCACTTCGACGGTCTGGTCGCCCTCCCGGACGTGCGTGATCGGCGTGACGCGATAGACGTAGGTCTTCTCCCACTCCGCCAGGGGGTCGGTGACCTTGAGGACGTAGTCGGTGCGGGCGGCGTCCGCGCCGGGACGGTCTTCCACCTCGGCGACCACACTCTCTTTTTCCGGCGGTGCGCCTTTGAGCACACGGCGCACGCGGAAGGTGCACCAGGTCGCGCCCGTCGTCTGGTCTTGCGCCACGCAGCCGACGATCGGACGCCAGGAGATCTCAGGACCTTCGGCAGTGACGCGCGCGTTCAACAGCGGCGCGGCTACGGTCGCCGCCAGCGGGACCTGGACTTGGTTAGACAGTCCCGCCGAACGGCCGTGCGCATTCTGCGTCTCGACCGCGTAAGTCGTGAAGCCGGCCTGTTGTTGTGGCAAGAGCGTATCCGTATACGTCGCGGGCTTGCCGGGCTGGAGCCGCGCGGCAGGGACCTCGCCGGCGGCTTGCACGCAGGCGTTCATCCCCATCACCGGCTGCTGTCCGCGGCAGATGCGCGTCGCTCCCAGATGGCCCGGCTTCACCAGGGCGCGGTCCGTCGTCTGCGAAGGGACGGTCCAGGTAAACGTGACCTTGGCGCCCCTGCGCGTGGCCTTCAGGTCGCTAGGCGGCTGCGGCAGGTCGAGCGTGGGCGGCAAGGGCGCGCCGGGCGTACCGCATCCGGCAAGCAGGAGCGCGGCGGCGATAGCGACGAGAGACAGAGCCGATCGTGGGATGTGCATCAAAACGCAACAGCCTATCAGATGGAATCGCGCCGCCGAAGTCGAATCGCTGCTAGGCTTTTGCCAGTCTGATCGTGCGGGAGGGAACACGCGCCATGACGACGTTCCACCTGGTAAAGCACAAAGGGAACTTCCTGAAGCGCCACTCGCTCAGCCTCGTGGCGGTCGGGGTGCTACTGCTCTGGATCATCCTCTACTGGCGCTCCGACCCGAACACGCACTGGGGCGCGTTCTTCGGCAACGCCATCGCGGACTGGACCGGCGTGGTCGTCACCGTGCTCGCCACCAAGTTCCTGTTCGAGCAAGGCTCGGCGGAGAGTCGTAGCCCGAAACATCGCTGGCATGGCAAGGTGCTTGATTTTCTGGAGTGCCACTCGCTGACCATCTTCCTGCTCATCACCGGCGCGGTGTGGTTGGCGATCTACTTGCACAACCCTGCGCAGGGGAAGTGGAACCAGGTGGTCGGCAACATCGTCTCGGAGTGGACGCAGATCATCGGGCTGGTGCTGTTGACCAAGCGCCTGATCGAACGCGGCTCGAAAGAGAGCCACCGCTAGAGCGGAGCTGCTAAAGGATGTAGCGGCTCAGGTCCTGATCTTTCACGATGTCAGCGAGCATTTTGCGCACGTAGTCGCCGTCGACCTTCACGTCTGTCCCTTTCATCTCCGGCGCGTTGAAGCTGATCTCGTCAAGCACACGCTCTAGGATGGTGTGCAGACGGCGCGCGCCGATGTTCTCCGTGCCCTCGTTCACGCGGAAGGCAAAGCGCGCGATCTCGCCCAGCGCTTCTTCGGTGAACTCCAGCTTCAAGCCTTCGGTCTCGAGCAGGGCGGTCGATTGCTTCACCAGCGAGAGCTTGGGCTCGGTCAGGATGCGGACGAAATCCTCCATGGTGAGCGAGTGCAGCTCCACGCGGATGGGGAAGCGCCCTTGCAATTCGGGGATGAGGTCGCTCGGCTTCGAGACGTGGAAGGCGCCGGCGGCGATGAACAGGATGTGGTCGGTCCGTACCATGCCGTAACGCGTGTTGACGGTGGTGCCTTCGACGATGGGCAGGATGTCGCGCTGCACCCCCTCGCGCGATACGTCGGGCCCATGCCCGGTCTCGCGTCCGGCGATCTTGTCGATCTCGTCGAGGAAGATGATGCCCGAGTTCTCCGCGCGCTCCACGGCGGTGCGCTGCACCTGGTCCATGTCGATTAGCCGCTGCTCCTCTTCCTGGATGAGGTACTCGAAGGCTTCCGAGACCTTCATCTTGCGCTTCTTCATGCGCGGCCCAAAGAGGTTGGGCAGCATGTCTTTCATGTTGATGTCCATCTCCTCCACACCCTGGTTGGAGATGATCTCGAATGCGGGAAAGGACTTTTCGCGGACCTCGAGCTCGACGATGCGCTCATCGAGCTTGCCTTCGCGCAGTTGCTGGCGCAGCTTCTCGCGCGTGCGCGCTTGCGGCTCGGTCTGGCCTTCCAGAAAGCCGGCTGACGCGCTGGAAGGCTGCTGCGCGTTTTCGGGCGCGCGCGAACCCGGCAATAGCAGGTCAAGCAGGCGTTCCTCGGCGTTGAGTTCAGCCTTGTCCTCTACTTCTTCCATTTTCTCTTCGCGGACCATGTCGATGGCGATCTCGATCAGGTCGCGGATCATCGATTCCACGTCGCGTCCCACGTAACCCACCTCGGTGAACTTCGAGGCTTCCACTTTGAGGAAGGGTGAATCGGCGAGCTTGGCCAGGCGGCGCGCGATCTCCGTCTTGCCCACGCCAGTGGGCCCGATCATGATGATGTTCTTCGGCATGATCTCTTCGGCGAGCTCAGGCGTTAGCTTCTGCCGGCGCATGCGGTTGCGCAGGGCGATGGCGACGGCGCGCTTGGCGGCGTTCTGTCCGACGACGTATTTGTCGAGCTCGGCGACGATCTCCTTCGGCGTGAGCTCGTCGAGCGCGATCTGCTGCTCTTCGGCGGTGGCGGGTAGATAGATGGCCATAGCTCAGTACTCGGTACTTAGTATCGTAACGGAGATTCGATTCCGGCGGGCTGGCAGCGCTTCATTTCTTGCGGTTCTCTACGCGGATCACCAGCTTCAAGCCGCTCCACGTCTCGTCGATGGCGCAGACTTTGATGTCCACCAGGCCGAGCGGCAGCGCGACCTCGCGCATCACGTCTTCGGTGAGGTCGGTGGCGACGCCGGAAGCCTTTTTCGGCCACGCCATCCAGATCATCCCGTCGGGCGTGAGCTGCTTCATCAGTCGCGAAAGAAGCTTCTCGACTTCTTTGCGCTGAGTGGTGAAGAACAAGACCGCGGCCGAATCTTTCTCCGCCTTATCAGTGAAGCGGACACCCGCCGGCAAGTCCGTAAGCAACTTGCGGAATCCCTTCGGCTCGTTCAGGACGACGACCATGCCCGGCTTCAGGCCAAGCTTCTTCGCTAATGGCGTCCCGGAGTATCCAGACATGGACTCGGTACTCGGTACTCGCAACTCGGTACTCGCTACAGCTCTTCCACCGTCAGCGTGTCGTTGGTGTAGATACAGATCTTTCCCGCGATGCGCATCGCTTCCTCCGCGATCTTGCGCGCAGGCAGGTCGGTATTGTCGATCAGCGCGCGGGCGGCGGCGAGCGCGTACTGTCCGCCGGAGCCGATGGCGGAAGCGCTCGAGTCGGGCTCGATCACGTCGCCTTGCCCGCTGATCAGGTACATCTGCTCCTTGTCGGCGACGAGCAGCAAGGCCTCGAGATGGCGCAGGACTTTGTCGGTCCGCCAGTCCTTGGCGAGCTCTACCGCAGCGCGGCCGAGGTTGCCGTGATACTGGTCGAGCTTGCCTTCGAAGCGGGCGAAGAGCGAGAAAGCGTCGGCGGTCGAGCCCGCAAAGCCGGCGAGGATCTTGTCGTTGTGCAGCCGGCGGATCTTCTTCGCCGAATGCTTCACCACGCTGTCGCCGAGCGTGACCTGGCCGTCGGCGGCCATCACCACCTGGCCATTGCGGCGCACCGCCAGCACGGTGGTCGAGCGGAATAGACGCGTCTTAAGCATACGGATGAACCGCGATTATATAGGGCTTCCTCGGCTCGCGCTCGCTGCCGCTCACGCTCGCTCGGAATGACAACCTCAATGGAATTGTCATTCCGAGCGAACAAGAACCGAGCTTGCGAGGTGCGTGTGAGTCGAGGAAGCCCTACTTGAGCGGCTCTTCCAGCTTGGGCTCGATCTGCAGCTGGCCCGCCGGCGCTGACCACGCGCCTTCCTTCTCGCCGCGAAAGACGCGCGAGACTCCGCGGACGATGCGCCGCATGGGCAGTTCGCCATTCTCGTTGGCGAGAAAGATCTCGCCGATGCGCTGCGTGCGAAAGACCCAGCGCTTGAGCAGCGCGATGTGCTCGACCAGCTCGCTGGGCGGACCTGGAGCCGGATGGTCGGCACCGGCCAAGGCTTCGACGATCCGCGACTCCATCGAAAGATGCTTGCCCTCGCCCTGGTCCTGCACGGTGAACGGTGTGGGCCCGGCGAGGCGTCCGGCTTCGAGCAGGAAGAAGGCCACGCAGCCCGCTTCGGCAGCCGGCTGCACGATGAGCGCGCGTAGCTGGTCGAGGCGCCGCGCGATCTCGGGACGCTGCTGCGCCGCGGCATGCACCTTCTCGAGCTTGGTGTGCAGTGCCGCTGCCTGCTCGAAGGCGAGCTCGGCGCTCGCCTTCTCGCGCTCGGCTTCGAACTCGCGCGTGAGGGAATCGCCCGCGGTGTCGAGATATTTTCGGACGCGCGCGACCTCGTCGGAATATTCCGCGTCGGTGCAGCCTTTGAAGCACGGCGCCAGGCACATCTTCATCTCGGAATAAATGCAGCCCGGGAACTCGGGATCGGGGTGCAGATCGAAGTCGCAGCGCCGCATCTTGAACAGGTCGAGCGAATCGGCGAGGAACTTCTCCGCCGTGGCGCGCGACTGGAACGGACCGTAATACTGCGACTTGCCCCGCAGGTTTGTGATTCTCCGTGTGACATAAGCCCGCGGATACTCGTTATCGAGGTTGAGCTTGACCAAGGGCGCAGGGCGCAGCTTCAGCCGGTCGGCATAGTCCTTGGGAAACTCGCGGCGCAACGTTTGATAAAGCACCCAGCGCGATTCGAAGTCAGACCCAGTCAGCGTGTAGTCGATGGAGCGGACACGCTCGCGCAGGTTGAGGCGTTTCGTCCGCTCCTCGGGCGCGCCCAGCAGGCGCAGCAGCCGCCGCTTCAGATTGGCGGATTTCGTTACATAGGGCTCGCTGCCCGGCTCGCCGCGCAGCGTGAAGACGGCAGGCTTCACCGGCAGCGATTCGAAGATCGCCACGTCGTTCTCGGGCGCGAAGTCGATGTGGATGGGTCCCACGAGGCCATTATTCACGGTTTCTGGTTTCTCGTTCCTCGTTTCTCGGATTCAGGCCACGAGAAACGAGAAACCGGAAACGAGAAACCTAACGAAAGCTGGCGCTCTTGACCTTCACGCGGAAGTCATCGCCATGCAGCTCGACCAGCTTGCACATCTCGTGCAGGCGCGAGCGCATGCGCTCGGTGATGCGGTCGCCCAAGGTCTCTTTGCGGTTGGCGCGCTCGGCGGCGGCCCGGCTTCTCGAATCTAAGCTGCGCAGGTCGGTCGAGCCGGAGCTGCCGCTCTCGGGCAAGTCCGGGAAGTTAGTGGTGAAGATGGTGGTGCGCTGCGCGTTGTAGCGGCGGTTGATGATGTCGGAGATGGTGTCCCACTTCCAGTC
This sequence comes from Acidobacteriota bacterium, assembly GCA_030774055.1. Classification (NCBI taxonomy): domain Bacteria; kingdom Pseudomonadati; phylum Acidobacteriota; species Acidobacteriota bacterium. Next base: position 2,610 of record JALYLW010000067.1, on the reverse strand, counting down.
GGTGGGCTTCACCGCGCCCAGTTCATCGATGATCAGCACTTCGGTATCGAAGACGGGACGCAGCACGTCCATCTCGGTCTCGTGTACCGACGGATTGAACGAGTTCTGGATGTCCTTGAGCAGCTCGCGGTAGTCGTAGAACAGACACGGGATACTCTTCTCCCGCATCAACAATTTCAGCACGCCGACTGCAAGATGCGTCTTGCCCACACCGATATCGCCGACGAACAGCAGCCCGGCGCGGTGCACCGGATATTCTTCGACGAACCGCCGCGCGTCCAAGAGTGCTGCGGACAGGCCGGAGCGGCTGCCGGTGGTATCGAAATTCTCCAGCTCGCAATGCTCGTAACGCGCCGGGATGTGCGCGGCAGCGAGCAGGCGCTCGGCGCGGTTGGCCGCCATGCAGTCACAGCGTGCCACCTTGCGCGCGGCGCCGTTGCTCACGGACTTCCATCCCGTGCCATCGCAGAGGGGACAGACGGTCTGGTTCGCGGACTGGTTTGAGGATGACGACACGGGTATCCGGAATCTCTGCCTCCGACTGTACTGCTCATCGCGCTGCGCGCGCAATGCCGGTCGTCTCCGTGCCTGTGCGATACGCGGACTTCCTGTGGAGCGAGGTGGAAAACGAGGTCTCTACCGCCACGATTGCTACAGCATGCCGCGCCGACTACAATCTGGCTCCCTTAACCCACCACAGAGACTCACGGAGGCACAGAGATGAGGCACGGAGAGATGCGCAGACTGCTATTACTGTTGATCATCCTGGGCGCGATCCTGGGCACGGCCACCGCCGCCCGGGCGCAGGCCAGCGTCGAAGTGGCGCCGCTCACCGTGATCACCGCGGCGAACCTGTTCGACGGCAAGCAGGTCACGCATAACCGCGCCATCCTCATCCGCGGCAACAAGATCGTTGCCGTCACCGGCCCCGACAATGCCGACGCGAAGACTGCCACCACACGCATCACCTTGGGGCCTGACGTGATGGTGCTGCCCGGACTGGTCGAGTCGCACACCCACATCTTTCTCCAGGGCGAGGATCCGGTCGAGGGTGGCTACGACGGGAATCTCCTCTTCGGCGGCATCTCCTATCGCGCCGCGCGCGCGACCATGGCGCTGCGCCGTGCGCTCGACCAGGGGTTCACCACCATCCGCGATGTGGAGACCGAGGGCGCCGGCTATGGGGACGTCGGGTTGAAGCGCGCCGTGGAGAAGGGATACATCCCGGGCCCGCGCATCTTCGCTTCCACGCGCGCCATCTCGACGAGCGGCGGCTATCCCCTCGAGGGTTACGCGCCGGAGATCCAGCCCGACCTGCCCAAGGGCGCGCAGCTCATCGATGGCCCTATCGAAGCGCGCAAAGCCGCGCGCGAGCAGCTCGATAATGGCGCTGACTGGATCAAGGTCTACATGACGCATCGGTCGTGGCTCGACCGCGACGGCAACCTCTTTTCCCAACCCACACTCACGCTCGAAGAGATCAATGCCATCGTGGACGAGACGCACGGCTGGGGCAAGAAGGTCGCGTGCCACGCGTACAACGGCGTTGGATTGCAGCGCGCGCTCGACGCCAAGTGCGATTCCATCGAGCACGGCCTCGAGCTCACCGACGCCAACGTCGCGCAGATGCTTCGCCAGGGGACTTGGTATTGCCCCACGCTCTCCGTCTACTACGGCGGGTGGGCGCCGGAGAACACTCCTGCCGGCAAGCGCGACCGCAAACGCGTCGCCGTGCACGGCCCGAGTTTCCAGAAGGCGCTCAAAGCGGGCGTGAAGATCGTTTTCGGCACCGACGTGGGCGGCTTCTCGTGGTCCGACCCGATCGCGCAGGAGTTTCCGCGCATGGTCGCGCTCGGGATGTCGCCGCTTGACGCTCTGGTCTCGGCGACCTCGCGTCCGGCCGAGATGTTGGAGATGACCGGGCAGATCGGCACGGTCGCGCCCGGAGCTTATGCCGACGTGATCGCCATCGCCGGTGATCCCACGCGCGATATCAGCGTGATGAAAGACGTCCGCTTCGTGATGAAAGATGGCAAGGTCTGGAAGAACGAGGCGAAATAAATGCGCGCTTCGCCAAGCGGGTATGACCGTTCCGTCTTGACATCAAGCCCCCGGGGTTCATAATGGCGGGCCAACAAGGAGCACCAACATGAGTATCTTGACCCTCTGCGACGATGTCCCCGCCAAGGTCAATCCTGAGACCACCCTCGCCGACGCCATCAACCTGATGATCGCCAGCCGCGTGGGCGCGGTCGCCGTAGTCGACAAAGAGAATCGTATCGCCGGTATCTTCACCGAGCGTGACGTGCTCAAGAAGTTCGCCCTCAGCGGCAAGGATCCCGCCAAGACGCTGGTGCGCGAGATGATGAACACGCCGGTGATGATGGCCACCGTCCACACCACGCCCGGCGAGGCGCTCGAGGTCATGGTCGACAAGCACATCCGCCACCTGCCCGTGGCTGACGACCAGGCGCGGCTGCTCGGCATCTTGTCCATCCGCAACCTGCTGCAGGCGCAGGTCGACGCGCTTCGCCAGGAACTCGACTCGCTCGAGACCTCACTCACCAACGACGCCGCCGGCGGCTAACAGCGTCAGGAGAACCACCATGC
>JALYLW010000066.1 GCA_030774055.1 Acidobacteriota bacterium | reverse complement strand
ACTCAGCGGATATCGCGGCGCAACACGCGTTCGACCGTCTTCTCCACCGTCGAGGTGAATGGGTCGGGCGTATCGATGCGCGGCGAGCCCGAGCCGTATCCGGCGGAGGCCTCGGCCAGCGCTTCGTTCCAGCGCTGCAGGATGGGACGCGTCCGCGCCATGCTCGGCAGTGTGACCACCGCCGGCTCCGGACGCACCACATAGAAGAGCCAGATGCCGCACGACGACACCCAGACCGTCGAGCGCAGCAGGCTATAGACCGTCGCCCACTCCGGCCCGAAGTGCGCGCGCAGGTTCACAAAAAGCAGGTCGGTGACGGCATACACCCCGATGCCCATCGCGATGCCAAAGGTGCGGTGCCGCATGGTGAGGCCGAGCTTCGATCCGAACAACAACAGGAAGAGGAGCAGGCCGCACTGCGCCAGGCGCACGCTGCGCTCCAGGTCCAACACGCCCGCGATCACGCGGCTGGCTTCGTTGGGGGCGCTCCCATTCATGGCAGTGAGCACGCCGACCAGCAGCATGATCACGCCCGCCCACACGAAGAGCATGGTGCCGAGGTCGCGCAGCGCGTGATAGGGCTTGAGCGCCACGTGGAAGAGTTCGTAGATCACCGCAAAGCCGATCCCAACGCGTACCGCGTTGATGCTCCAGTAGGCGTAGAAGTATTGCGCGGAGCTCGCGCCCGCCGTGCGGTCGATGATGAAAAGCACCACGCTGCTCGCGACGTGGAAGGCGCAATAACTGAAGAACAACGGATACTGCTGGCGCAGGTTCTTGCGCCACAGGAAGACACACAGCGACGTGAGCGCGGACGCGCCGAGCAACCAGAATACGTATCCGATAGCCTGAGCGGACATGGGCCTGCCTCCGAGGGAGACGAATCCTACTCCCGCCGATAGCGGCCAGCAATAGCTAAATTGATACCGCCCTTACCCCTGGGCTAAACCCTTAGGTGGTCTTGGGGCTAGGCGGCTTCGGCGCTGGAGGCAGCGTCGTCGGCGTCGGCTCAGAGCCTTCCGAAAGCGTGATCGCAGGCTTCGGTTGGTTCGCAGCCGGGGTGGGTGCAGAGATGCCAGCGTAGATGCCGGCGAGCGAGAACACGACGAGCGCAGCGCGGAGGATGTTCTTCACGGTAAATCTCCTTGTGATTCTGGGGTCTATGGTGAAATGCGAGGCGGGTTGTCCGCCGCCGGGAGTATACGGGCAACCCCCGTTTTTTAGGCAAGTACAAAAGGCCATGTACCGTGCAAAACAACGCCGGAATCCCCTCTCCGCCGGGCTGGTTCCGCGGCTCGTCCTGGGGGCTTCGTATGCTATAATCTAGGGTACGCGAGCGTCCAGTAAGTGACTTAATAATCAACAAGTTGTAATCGTTAGGGGCGGGTAGAAACGGCGCCCGCACCACGCTCGAAGACGGTCTTTATACGGTTCAGAAAAAGGGTGGGCATGTCGCTTAAAGAGTCCGCGGTCGCGACCGCAAAAATGGCAAAAACAGAGAGCAAGCCCGAGTCAGAGTCCGCGACGAAGTCGAAGCCGAGAGCGAAAAAGAGCGCCGGCGGCGGCAATGGCGATTACACCGCTGACTCCATCAAGGTCCTCGGCGGCATGGAAGCGGTGCGCAAACGGCCCGCGATGTACATCGGCTCGACCGGCGATCTCGGATTGCACCACCTGGTCTACGAAGTCGTCGACAACTCGGTCGACGAAGCGCTTGCCGGCCACGCCGACCAGATCGACGTCACCATCCACATCGACAATTCCATCACCGTGGTCGACAACGGCCGCGGCATCCCGGTGGAGATGATGGACGTGGACGACGAAAAACTTCCCGCCGCGCAGGTCGTGATGACCAAGCTGCACGCGGGCGGCAAATTCGATTCCAACACCTACAAAGTCTCTGGCGGACTGCACGGTGTGGGCGTCTCGGTGGTGAACGCGCTCTCGCATCAGCTCGATCTCGAGATCTGGCGCGATGGCGCGGTGTGGGAGCAGTCCTACTCCAAGGGTGAGCCCACCACCAAGCTGAAGAAGACGGGCTCCACCAAGAAGCGCGGCACCCAGGTGCACTTCCTGCCCGACCGTGAGATCTTCTCGGCCACGCAGTACAACTTCGATACGCTCTCCAACCGGCTGCGTGAGCTGGCATTCCTCAATAAGGGTTTGCTCATCACGCTCACCGACGAACGCAACGCCGATTCCAAGACGGGCGAGCCCAAGCGCGTGGAGTTCAAGTACACCGGCGGCATCGCCGAGTTCATCAAGCACCTCAACCGCGGCAAGCAGGTGTTGCACGATAAGCCCATCTACATGGAAGCCGAGCGCTCCAGCGTGGCCATGGAGATCGCGCTGCAATACAACGACGGATACTCCGAGACCGTCTTCTCCTTCGCCAACAACATCAACACCATCGACGGCGGCTCGCATCTCTCGGGCTTCCGCACCTCGCTCACCCGCACCATCAACTACGCCGGGCAGCAGCTGGGCCTGTTCAAGGACGTGAAGGAGTCGCTGACCGGTGACGACGTCCGCGAAGGCCTGGTCGCGGTGATCAGCGTGAAGCTCTCGCAGCCGCAGTTCGAAGGCCAGACCAAGGGCAAGCTCAACTCCGATATCGCCGGCGTGGTGCAAGCCTTCGTGAACGAGCGCCTGGGCGCCTTCTTCGAGCAGAATCAGACGGTCGCGCGCAAGATCATCAACAAGGCCATCGACGCGGCCCGCGCGCGCGAGGCCGCGCGCAAGGCCCGCGACCTTACCCGCCGCAAGGGCGCGCTCGATGGCGGTGGCCTGCCGGGCAAGCTCGCCGACTGTTCCGAACGCGATCCCAACCGCTGCGAACTGTTCCTGGTGGAGGGCGAATCCGCCGGCGGCACCGCCAAGCAGGGCCGCGATCGCCGGTTCCAGGCCATCCTGCCGCTCAAGGGCAAGATCCTCAACGTGGAAAAAGCGCGCTACGACAAGATGCTTGGCCACGAGGAGATCCGCGCGATGATCACCGCGCTCGGCTGCGGCATCGGCACGGACGATTTCGATCCGGCCAAGCTGCGCTACGGCAAAGTCATCCTCATGACCGATGCGGACGTGGACGGCTCGCACATCCGCACCCTGCTGCTCACTTTCTTCTTCCGCCACATGCAGGAGCTCATCAAGCGCGGACACGTCTTTATCGCGCAGCCGCCGCTCTACTCCATCAAGAAGGGCAAGTCGATGCAGTACATCAAAGACGATCGCGAGTTCGTCAAAGTGATGGTCAAGCGCGCGTCGGAGGGCATCATCGTCCGCTACGGCGAGGGCGCGGCCAAGCTCGAGGGCCCCGAACTGGCGAAGTTCATGACCACGCTCGACGAATACCTCCGCTTCTTCGAGAAAGTGGACAAGCGCCTGCGCGACGAGAAAGCCACCGACCTGCTGCCGCACGTTGGGCTGGCACAGCGCGCCGACTTCGAGGGCGATAAGAAGACGCCGTCGAAGAAGATCGAGAAGCTGGAAAAACAGCTCAAGGCGCTCGCCAAAGAACAGGGCTACAAGTCCGTCTCTACCAGCTACGACGATGAGCACAACTTGTGGCAGGTCGTCATGGTGGATTCCCAGGGCGCCGAACGCAAGATCAACTGGTCGCTCATCAGCTCGCCCGAGTATCGCCAGATGATCTCGAAGTACAAGCAGATCGAGAGCTACATGGAGCCGCCGTTCGTCATCCAGAGCATTCCCAAGGGCGCTGCGGCGGAGACCAACGGCGACGAGCCCGAGTCAGACGCCGAGCGCGATGAGCGCGAGAAGATGGCCAAGAAGACCCCCAAGGTCGCGGCCGCGAAGAAGAAAGCCGCGCCCGAGGAAGTGGTCGAGAAGCCGAACGCGCGCGAGCTCTTCGCGTACGTCCTCAATGAAGGCAAAAAAGATTTCACCGTGCAGCGCTACAAGGGCCTGGGCGAGATGACCAGCGAACAGCTCTGGGATACGACCATGCAGCCGGAAAAACGCACGCTGCTCGAAGTGAAGCTCGAGGACATCGCCGAATGCGAAGCCATCTTCACCACGCTGATGGGCGAAGACGTGGAAGCGCGCCGCAAGTTCATCGAAGAGAACGCGTTGGACGTAAAGAACCTGGACATCTGACCCGCTTCAGGGTTACGCAACCAACGAAGCGCGGGCGTCTCG
>JALYLW010000065.1 GCA_030774055.1 Acidobacteriota bacterium | reverse complement strand
ATGTCTAACCCAGGATTCCCAGGAAGTTTCGCGGCGAGCTTTCAAAGCCGGGGAAGACGTTTGCCAACTGTTTGTTCCCCAGGTGGCGGTAGACGCCCTCGCCGAGCACGCGGCGGAAATCCGTGGTCAGCGCCAGGTCGCGGCCTTCATAGAGCTGTTCGGGCGCGAGGCCCGGCCATTTGCCATAGACGCGTCCACCGCGCACCGGGCCACCCATCACGAACATCACGCCGGCGTGTCCGTGGTCGGTGCCGCCATTGCCATTCTGGCGCGCGGTGCGGCCGAACTCTGTCATCGAGACGATCACTGCCTCATCGGCGATCGCCCCCAGGTCGGTCCAAAAAGCTGCGAGCGCTTGCGAGAACTCGCGCAGCAGGTTGGCGAGCTGGCCCTGCGTGGAACCTTCGTTGACGTGGTGGTCCCAGCCGCCGATGTCGGCGAACGCGACCTCCACGCCGAGGTCGGCCTTGAGCAGTTGCGCCACCTGGCGCAGGGAATCGCCGAAGCGTCCGCGCGGATAATTCGCGCCCGGCGCCGGCGTGTAGCGGCCCGGGTCGGCGGACTTCAGCATCTTCACCGCCGCGAAGGTTTCTTTCCCGGTGCCGTGCAGCACCGAATCCACCGACTGCGAGTACATCGCTTCGAATGAAGTCGCGGCCGGCTGCGCACCGGGATTATTCCCGCCCACACCGAACTGGTTCACGTTGTCGATGGCGATCGCGGGATATCGTCCGGAGAGCGTGCGCGGCATCGAGCCGCCCAGCGCTACTGCGCGGAACGGGCTGGCCGTGTTCCTCTGCTCGCCGGTCAGAGTCTCCCCCCGCAACGCCCGGTTCAGCCAGCCGTCTTCGGTAGACTTCACGCCCGGCGTGCCCGATTCCATGTAATCCTGCGCATCGAAGTGCGAGCGCGTGGTGTCTGGCGAGCCGGCGGCGTGGACGATGGCAAGATGCTTCTGCTCCCACAGCGGCTTCAGCGCCGCCATCGCGGGATGCAGTCCGAAGAACCCGTCGAGCTCGAGCTCCTGTCCGCGCGGGATGGCGATCGTGGGCCGCATGCCGTAGTAGTCGCGCTCGCCGTGCGGGATCACGATGTTCAGTCCGTCGGCCGCGCCGCGCTGGAAGAGCACCACGAAGCGCTTCTTGCCGCCCGAGGTCTCGGCGCCAAGCGCCGCGCGCGTGAGGAACGATGGCACCGCCGCCGTCCCGACCACCGCGAGCGCGCCGCCCTTCATGAATACCCTGCGAGTGATGCTCATAAAACAGCTCCTAGCTTCTAGCTCCTAGCCTTCAGCTTCCGGGCTATTCCCCGCGATCCGCTCTCCGCAATGCACGTCACCGGCGCTGGAATTCCGGCGACCCAAGGATCAATCCGGCGATCACGCCCGGGCTTGCAACAACGTTTGCAACGTTTGGAGCAACGCTTGGTGCAACGTTCGGACCCGCTCCTACTCCCATCTCGTCCATCTTCACGCCGGCCACCTGGGGATCGGCGAGCTGCTTGGCCAGCGTCTGATGGGTCTGCAGCGAGACGTCGCCGGCCAGCAGCTTCTGCTCCAGCGTGGCTAATGTCTGCTGCGTATCGCGCGGCGCGCCCGAACCCAGCATCTGCGCAGAGTTCGGCGTGACGTCCAGCGCGGCGCCTAGCGTGACGCCCGGCAGGCGTCCCGTACCGAGGCCAAGCGCGAAGTTCATGCGGTTCAGCAGCGCCGCCGAGTTCACCCACGCGTCCGCCTTCATCGAGTATCCCGTCGGCGGCTGCATGCCGTACAGCGGCATGCCCATCTTGTTGAGCGCCTGCGCGATCACGAATGGATTCTGTATCTCCGCTCCGGTCGCGCGCAGGGAAGACACCACGAACTCGAACGGCGTCTTTACCTTCGCGCGGTACGCCTCGCGCGACCAGAACTCGGGCGCGCGGAACATGGTGCGAAGGACTTCGCGAATGTCGCCGTCGGTCTTGAGGAACGTCTGCGCCATGCGGTCGACCAGTGCGGGTGACGGATCGTCCGCCACAAAACGCTGTGCCAGCTTCCGCGAGATGAACTTTGCGGTCGCCGGCTGGTGCGCCAGCATCTTCAGCGCGGCTTCGCCCTCGCCTTCGCCGCCGCCGGAGAACTGCCGGCCGAGTACCGTCTTCGTTCCCGGTTCGTGCATGCGGCCGTTGAACTCGTAGTCGCCGCCCAGGCGCGGCTGCCGCATCGTCCAGCCGGTCAGGACCTTTGCCAGCTCGGTGACGTCCTGCTGGGTGTACCCGCCGTCCACCCCGAGCGTGTGCAGCTCCATCAGCTCGCGCGCGTAGTTCTCATTCAGCCCGCTGCGGCGCTGCCTGGTCTGCTGCACCGACTGCTGGTTGGGATCGTTGCGCTGCATCCGCGGCTGCTGTTCGTTCCCGCCGCCACCAAAAATGCCGCCGCGCCGGCGAAAGCGCCGATTCTGCTGGCCCATGCCCTGCTGACCCACGCCCGGCTGACCAAAGCCTTGCTGCCGGCCGCCGCCGCCGTTCTTCGCGAAATCCGAGCCCGGCCCAACGCTCTGCCAATTGTCGAGGTAGAAGAGCATCGCCGGACTCTTCGCCGTGGCGAGCAGCAGGTCCTGAAACTTGCCCAGCGCCCGCGGACGGATCACGTCGCGCTCATACTCGCCGATCATGTACGCGTCCGGACCCTTCTTGTCGTAGATGTTGAAGTGGTTGAACCAGAAATCGGTCATCACCTCGTCGAGCTGGCGCTCGCTGTAAGCGGCGCGCAGGATCTTCGCCGACTGCAGCTCGCCTGCCACCACGATGCGCGGATTGGCCATCGCCAGCAGCGTCTCGCGCTGTTCCGGCGACATGCCTTCGAGCATGCGTTGGCGTCCGTCCGTCGCGGGCGTGCGCGCCGTCATGGTCCGAGCGATCATGGTGCGTGCGATCAAAGCGCGCTGCTCCGGTGACAGCTTCATGATCGCCGCGCTGCGCTGCTCCGGCGGCAGGGCCAGGATCTCCTCTGCCTTCATCTCGGCACCCATCCGCGCCTCGCGACGCTCGGCCCGGTCCGCGTCGGCCATCGCGCCGTCATTAGTTTTGTCCGGGTTCGCGTTGCCGTCGTTGTTGTTGCCGGCGTCGTTTCCCTTGGCGGCCTTGTTCTGCTGGCGTGCGCGGTAGGCCGCCAGCTGCGATTCGTAGACCGCGCGCTGGTTCGGGTCAGAGGGCATCGGGAAGCGCCCAGCCTCGACCGCCTTGAGCACGAACGGCGGCGGAAAGTTCTGCAACAGCTCGCGCGTATCCATGGTTAGCGTGCGATACCCCTGCAAGCGCGCTTGCAATGCGCCGTCGTCGATCTTTTCGGGGTGGAGTTGCAGCTCGATCCAGCGGTCCACCCCCATCGCCTGCACGCGCTCTGCGTCACCGGGACGCGCCCCGAAGGTCAGCCGGTTGAGCGCATGCTGCGCGCGCTTGGAGGAATCCATCGCGCCGGTTCCTTGCCGCTTGTCGTTCTGCTTGTCGCCGTTCCTGTCGTCTTTCTTGTCAGCGGCGAGCAGTAATCCGGCCGAGACGGCCAGAATGAAGATCAAAGCGAGGGGCCCAACTACGCTGCGGAACTTCATCTTCGTCCCCCACGGACCAAACGTACTTACTTCCCGCTCTAACCCGCAGCTCAGGAAAAGTTGTAAATATTTGTAAGGGTGGGCGAGTCTTCAAGAAGCGGCGAGGTAGGAGGGAAGCTACGCCGACCACGTCCGCGCGTGATTGACGCGATAATTCAGGTCGGCGGCCAGCACATCAAGGTCATGAGGAGCGACCGTCAACGGCACGCTGGCTTCGAGGAAGGGCAGCGCCGAATCGGTGCGCGTGGCATCGCGGCGCAGTTGCACCAGCAACGCCTGCACCGCCTCGGCTTCGAACTTGTCGGGCGTGGAGCGGACGATGTGCGTGAGCGTCTCGCCGAGCGACAGCGGCTGCCGGTAGGGCCGCTGGCTGGTCATGGCGTCAAAGCTATCGGCCAGCGCGATCACGCGGACGAGCAGCGGGATCTCCTCCCCGCGCAGGTGGTCGGGATATCCCGAGCCATCGGCGCGCTCGTGATGGGAGCGGACGACCTCCGGGATCTGCGGCCACGGAAACTCCACGCCGGCGACGATCTTGTGCCCCACCAAGGTGTGTCCGGCCATCTCCTCGAACTCGTGCCGGTCGAGCGCGCCCGGCTTGTTGAAGATGTACTTGTCCACGTTGACCTTGCCCACGTCGTGGAGATATCCGGCGGCGCGCAGGCCGGCGACCTGCGCCGGGTCGAGCCCCATCGCCTCGCCCAGCCCGGCGGCGTAACGGCCCACGCGCAGTGAATGGCCGCGCGTGTGCGGGTCTTTCACGTCAATGGCGGTGGCGAAGGCTTCGAGGGTGCGGTCGTACATCGAGTGCAGCCCAGCCAGCAGCCGCAGGTTCTCCGCGATGCGGTGCTGCAAGGAATGCGCGAGCACGTGGTTCTGCACCGCCATGGCCACGGGCTGCGCCAAAATGCCGAGTGCGGCCAGGTCGTCTTCTGAATAAACACTGGGGGAATCATCACCGGACGCATTTCTTCGCCCCAGCGTGATCGCGCCCACCAGCTTCGCGTTGACTCGCAGCGGCGCGAGGACTTGGAAAACTTCTGGCGGCACGTTGCCGTTCGCGCTGAAATAGCGCTCGTGCGTCCCACGCAGCAACACCGGCTGCTGGCGATTCAGCGCCCGGGCGGTCCGGGGCAGCAGCGGGATGACCGCCGTCTGGGGGAAGAGGGCAAAGCCAAAGGCGGCGACCGAGGTCAGCATCGCCGGCCGCTCGCTGTGGATGAAGAGCGCGCCCTCGCGCGCGTCCAGCGCCTGCATGGTGCGCGCGAGCATGGTCTCCGCGCGCGCGCTGAAGTCGCGTTCCGCCGTCATCTCGTTGCCGAGATCGGCGAGCGCCTCGAAGGTGGGAAGGAGGCGCGAGAGTTTTTCTTTCTCCACTGCCATAGGCAGCGAAGATCGCTGAGCAGACTTACGTTAGCAGAGGAAACCGCGCCGCGGGCGAGGTGTGCCGCGCTGGTTAACGGCTACGCAGGCTCCGCCTGCGAGCTTCCA
>JALYLW010000064.1 GCA_030774055.1 Acidobacteriota bacterium | reverse complement strand
CCGGCGGGACGCCGGCGCTACTCGCGCAATCGCTCGGAATGACAAATCACAGGCCACTAGGTCGTCACCGCTTTTACGTCGTCCGACTTTCCTTCGTAGAGATAGGTCTCCGGCTGCGCGGTCTTCTCCGCGGGCAGCGACATGGCAAGCAACTCGATCTGCCATTGCGGGTGAACGACGAACTCACGAACGCTGGCGGGAACGACGACGGCTTCGCCGCGCGAGAACGCGACTGGCTCGTGTCCGGGCGCCTCGAGACGCGCGCCGCCCTCGAGCGCGACCAGGATTTGCGGAGACACACCGAGAGGGGAGTCGCCTGCGCTGGCGGGCGGCGCCCAAGCGTCGCCACGGCCGAGCTTGCGCTGCTCCACGCGGAAGCACGGCGAGCTGATGAGCGTGGCCGAACCGTCTTGGCGCCGCACTTTGCCCGCGTGCGTCTTTTCTTTGGTGGCGGCTAGACCTTCTTCCACGTGCAGTGGGCGCGGGCGTCCGTAATCGTAGAGGCGATAGGTGGTGTCGGAATTCTGCTGCGTCTCGACCAGGATGGAGCCCGGGCCGATGGCGTGGACGGTGCCGGCCTCGACGTAGATCATGTCGCCGGCATGGACGTCGAGCCAGTTGAGCAACGCCTCGGCGCGCTTCTCGGCGATGGCGCGCCGGAGGTCGTCACGCGTGGTGCCCGGTTTCAGTCCGAGGCCGACCTGCGCGCCCGGTTCCGCGGCGAGCACGTACCAGCATTCCGTCTTGCCGCTGGGCTGGCCGATGCGGCGTGCGCCCTCGTCATCGGGATGGACCTGCACGGAAAGTTTTTCGCGCGGGAAGAGGAACTTGATGAGCAGCGGAAAGCGGCCGGGGACGGGCGCGGCGCTGCCGGTGAGTTGCGCGCCGAATTCCTTCGCCAGATCACCGAGCGTCCGGCCACGCAGAGGGCCGTTGGCGCTGCGGCAGGCGTCCCCGGTAAGCCAGGCCTCGCCGATGGGCTCGCCGTCGCCGTCACCCACCCGCTTGTCATAGATGGGCGCGAGGTCACGCGCGCCCCAGGGACGCTCGTGGAACTCCGGCAGCAACAGCAATGGATACAGTTCGGGCATGGGGAAGCCGGGGCCGTGCGCAGCAGCGAAGATGATGCGAGGCCGAGCTGCTGCTGCTTAGCTTAGAGCGTATTGTAGCGGCCAGTTGCCAGGAACGGCAGTACTCAGTACCCGGTACCCAGTACTCAGTGGCGGATTCAGAGCGCGGCGAAGAACTGCTTCATGCGCTCGAGGCCGCGGTCGATCTCGCTCTCCTTGGTCGCGTAGGAGATGCGGATGTGCTCGCGCGTCCCAAAGGCCTCGCCCGGCACGGTGACGACGCCGCCTTGGCGAAGCAGGCCGCCGGCAATGTCCGCCGCCGTCTTCACGCTGCCGCGCCCGAAGTACTCCGAGACGTTGGGATAGACGTAGAACGCGCCGTGCGGCTTGTTGCACTTGACGCCGGGGATCTCACACAGGCCGGCGACGATGCGGTCGCGCAGCGCGATGTACTCGGTGCGCATGTCGTCGATGCACTCCTGGCTGCTGGTGAGCGCGGCGATGCCGGCCTTCTGCACGATGGAGGTGGGATTCGAAGTCGACTGGCTCTGCAGTTTCTGGATGGCAGCGGCGATGGGCGCGGGCGCGAGGGTGTAGCCGAGGCGCCATCCCGTCATGGAGTAAGTCTTCGAGAGCGAGCCGATGATGATGATGTGCTCTTTCGCGGCGACACGCTCGCCCACCGAGGTGGCCTTGCCGGCGTAGTTCAGATAGACGTAGCACTCGTCGGAGATCACGTAGATGCCCTGCTCGTGCGCGAGCTTGACGATGGCGTCCTGATCGGCGGCAGACATCACCGCGCCCGAGGGATTCGAGGGCGAGTTCAGGATGATGGCCTTGGTCCGCGGGGTGATGGCGCGCTCGACCATCTGGGCGGTCAGGCGGAAGCCTTGTGCTTCGTCGCACTCCACATAGATAGGCTTGCCGCCGGCGTATTGGACGATGTCCTTGAACGAGACCCAGTAAGGCACGGGGACGATGACTTCGTCGCCGTGCTCGATGAGCACCTGGATGGCGTTGAAGAGCGCGTGCTTGCCGCCGACCGAGGCGATGCACTCCTCGCGCGTGTAATGCGAACCGAAATCCTCTTTGTGGCGGTGGACGATGGCGTCGCGCAACTCGGCGGTGCCGGCCACGGGCGTGTAGCGCGTGAAATTATTCTGGATAGCGGCGATGGCCGCCTGCTTGATGTGCGCCGGAGTATGGAAATGCGGCTCGCCCGCGCCGAAGTCGACGAGGTCCACGCCGGTCGAGCGCAGCTTCTCGGCCTCGGCGACCACGGCCATGGTGGCCGAGGTCTCGATGCGGTTGATGCGCGCGGTGAGTTGCTGCTTGGCTGTCGACTTTCCTTCGGTCTTGGACTCGGCTTGTGCTGGCGTCATTTCCGTCCCCTCACGGGCTTGATCTTTTGCTGCAGGCGTTGCTCCACCAGTTCCGGCACCAGTCCGCGGATGGACCCGCCGAGCCGGTAGATCTCTTTGACGAGGCGCGAGCTGAGGTAGGAGTAGGCCTCGGCAGGCATCATGAATACGGTCTCGATCTGCGGATCGAGTTTGCGGTTCATCAGCGCCATCTGCAGCTCGTACTCGTAGTCGCTGATGGCGCGGATGCCGCGCAAGACGGCACGCGCGCCTTTCGAGCGAGCGTAGTCCACCAGGAGTCCGTCGAAGGTATCGATGCGGACGTTGGCGAAGCCCTTGGTCATGCGCAGCAGGACTTCTTTGCGCTCGCCGAGGGTGAAGAGCGGATCCTTCTCGGGGTTACGGAGGATACCGACGATGAGCTCGTCGAAGACCTTGCTGCCACGCTGGATGAGGTCGAGATGCCCGTTGGTCAGCGGGTCGAACGTCCCAGGATAGATGGCGATGACCTTCTTCAAAATCCCTCAGGGGAGCGTGGGCGTCACCGCGATTGTATGGCGATTGCTTGTGCAGGGGCAATGAAAGAAAGTCGGAATGAAAATGAACGAAGTTCAGCGCCGGCGAGCGGGGCGTTTCTTGCGGTGCGAGGTCCCTACTTTTTGCCTGATGCGGCTTTCTCTTGAGCGATGGGAGTAGGGGCGGTCGCGGCCTGCGCCTGCGGCTTCTCGCCCGGCACGGGCAAGCCGAGTTTCGCGCGGACGTCATGCTCGAGCTTGACCATGATGTCCTTGTTGTCCTTGAGGAACTGCTTCGAGTTCTCGCGTCCTTGTCCGATGCGCTCGCCCTTGTAGCTAAACCAGGCGCCGGATTTTTCGATGATCTCGTGCAGCACGCCAATGTCGAGCAGGTCACCTTCGCGCGAGATACCCTCGCCATACATCATGTCGAACTCAGCCTCGCGGAAGGGCGCGGCGACCTTGTTCTTCACGACCTTGAGGCGGGTGCGCGAGCCGATGACGACGTCGCCATCTTTGATGGCGGCGATGCGGCGGATGTCGAGACGGACCGAAGAATAGAACTTGAGCGCGCGACCGCCGGTGGTGGTCTCGGGATTGCCGAACATCACGCCGATCTTCTCGCGGATCTGGTTAATAAAGATGAGGCAGGTCCGCGACTTCGAGACCGTGCCGGTGAGCTTGCGCAGCGCTTGCGACATCAGGCGCGCCTGCAGTCCCATGTGGCTGTCGCCCATCTCGCCATCGAGTTCGGCCTTGGGCACGAGCGCGGCGACGGAATCGACGACCAGCACGTCGAGCGCGCCCGAGCGGACGAGCGCCTCGGTGATCTCGAGCGCCTGCTCGCCGTAGTCAGGCTGCGAGACCAGCAGGTTGTCGGTGTCCACGCCAAGCTTGCGGGCGTAGGCGGGATCGAGGGCGTGTTCGGCGTCGACGAATGCGGCCATGCCGCCGGTCTTCTGCGCTTCGGCGATGACCTGGAGCGCGAGCGTGGTCTTGCCAGAGGATTCCGGCCCGAAGATCTCGACCACGCGGCCGCGGGGCACGCCGCCCACGCCAAGCGCGGCGTCGCAGGAGATGGAGCCGGTGGAGATCACGGCGATGGGAACGATCGCCTCTTTGCTGCCCAGACGCATGATCGAACCTTTGCCAAACTGTTTCTCGATCTGCGCAAGTGCCAGGTCGATCGCTTTACCACGCTCGTCTGCCATAAGTGCTCCTTGAGTATCTGTGCCGCTGCTCTGGCGCGTTTTGACGTTCTACTCCGCCCGGCAGCCTTCCCGGACCGGGAACCGCATCTTGTTCCAAAATCACGACAAAGCGCATTCTAGCCCAAATCTAGTCATTAGGCGAATAAAACACGAATCCAAGGACGGCTAACCCGCTTGATGCTCCCCACATCTACTTGGAAGCCGCTTCGATTTGGTGTATCACTATGCCTAAGCCCATGGCTACTTCCTCGCATAAGCCACAACCCGATCCGGTCGAGAACGAAGCTGGGGCCACGGCTTCCGCGATAAGCCGGAAGGCCGACAGCCTCTCGCCGGAAGAGCGCCGAGCCCGCCATGAGGCGACGTTGGAGTTGGCGGCTAAGATCGCCCGGCGCGGACCTTCCGGAAAGCGCTGACTTTAGCTTCAATCTCTTCCACACTGAAATCCCAAATGCGCAGCAGTTCGCGCAAGTCATTCTCCGTGCCGTGACGATAGATCTCAAGGACCGCTGCTTCGCGCTCCCTCTGGTCCCGTTCTGCAGCTGTATCGACCGGCCGCTTGCGCCCGCGGCTGCGCTCCTCCCGCAACACGTCGCGTAAGTCATCCTCGCGGCTCATCGTTGTAACAGGTCCACGGGCTGGCTGATGTCGTGCACCCGGAAGAGCTTGCCGAGCGCGGGATAGCGCTTCGCCACCTGCTCGTACATCTGATACGCGACCTCACGGTACGACCAGTGCCCCGCCGGCGTGGTGCGCAGCTCGGCGATGTAGAGCGCCTCGGCGAAATCCATCTTGAACAGGGTACGTTTGCGGAAGGCGAGCGGGATGAGGTACTGCGCGCTCTCCGCCGCCTCGGGCGCGTTTCTCGCCGCCAGCGCCTTGACTGTCTCGGTGGCGCGTTTCATCGAGACCCCGAAGCGCGGCTGCAGGCCGGCCGGGATCAGATCGTGCGGGATGGCGTAGCCGTGGGCGGTGGTGAACTCCTGCTCGATCTGGACGCAGCGCCGGTGACGGTGCAGATCGCGGAAGCCGCCGATATCCATGAGGATGTCGAAGCGGAAGGCCTGACCGGCGGAGAACGGGCGCAGCAGTTCGTCGTGTTTGCCGCGGTGCTTCGTCCCCAGCGCGATGATCTCGTGCCAGTAGCCAGCGGGACGCGCCATCACCTGGTCGCGCAGTTGGCGGTAGGGGTAGTGGCAATGCCCGTAGAGCAGCGTGGTGGCGAGTTCCACGTCGAGCGGTTCGTCGTCGAGCAGGTCGACCAGCGACACCTTCTCGCTGGCGAGGGTGTTGCCGGCGGGATCGCGCATCAACTCGGCGGCCGCCTGCGCCAGCTCTTTGCGCGTCTCCATGTCATAAACGTTGGGGGTCGTGTACTTCACCAGCGTGGGCGCGACCCTCACCGGCTTCAGCAGCTCGCTCTCGGCCCGTTGCGCCAAGCCATGGTTGACGGCGCGGATCTCTTCGATCAGCTTCTTCCAGGTCGCATGATTCACGTTGTAAGCGGGCGTGCGCGCGGCCTCGCGCAACAGCTCGCCGAGCTGGCGGATCTCGCCATGGGAGTGCGAGAGCAGCCGCGAGATCTGCGACTCGAGGGTGCGCGCGTTCACGATCTGTCCGAGCGAGGTGTTGGTGGCCAGCGGCAGCAGGTAGCGCGAGATATCGAAGGCGCGCGCCTTGAGCGTGCGATCGTAGGCAGCTTGCTCCATCTCCGCCGGCTTGGCCGTCTTCTCGGCCAGGTGGGTGAACATCGCCTCGGAGATGCCGATGTACTCGGTGAAGAGGAAGTCAGCGGTATCGGTGTAGAGCTTGCGTGCGGCGTCGTCTGCGCCAAAGTCAGGCGTGTAATAGCCGGACTTCTTGAAATTCTGGTAGCGGGTGGAGCGCTCCTGGCCGTCCCAACGCTGCTCATCCACCAACTCGATGGCGGCGAGGATGGAGAGCCGCTCGATGGCGAAGGCGATGTGCGCCAGGTCGGCGATGGAGCGATGTCCGTACTGGAAATAGAAGGTGTTGAGGAACTGCTCCGCCTTGGAATCGCTGATCTCCTGCAGCGACTCCTTCATCGAGAGTGCGGAGCGGGAGTATTTGGCCATGGCGTAGGCCTGCACCTCGGGCTCGACGCCGTGGACGGCAAAAACGTTCACGCTGGAAGCGGCGGCGGGATCGGGGGCAGGTTGGGCCTTCGGCATTTTTCCGTCGGACATCTCTGGGGAAGCCGATGTTACCGAGCCGCGTTGTGGAATAGCAATCTTCATTTCGCCGCGGGTACTTGACCGCGGAGCACGCAGGGAGCGCAGAGGAGGAAAAGCATAACCACGAAGGTCACGAAGGAACACGAAGGG
>JALYLW010000063.1 GCA_030774055.1 Acidobacteriota bacterium | reverse complement strand
CGAGCCAGCGCTCGCTCCGGTCTCACCCCAGACTTTGCGCAGGCGCCGCGCGAGGAACACGGTCTTCATCAGTGCGCCGCCGAAGCGCAGCTTCTCCGTCTTCCAGTCGGCCATCATGAAGCGCGCGGGATGGTGCCGCGCCACATGGATGAAGGCGCGATGCAGCGGCAACATCTTTTCTTTGCGCTGGCGCGGCCAGGCTTCGGTGTGCAGCTCCTGCACGGCGCGGCGGACTTCGAAAGCGGTCGAGTCCGCGGGCATCGGTTTGCCAAAGCTCACGGTGACGGGATACGGGATACGCCGCGGCCACTTCCATAGGAAGCGTCCCGCTTCGAAGCTGAAGATCGAGCCCCAGACGCCGTCAAGATGGACGGGCACGATGGGCGCGTCCACGCCTTTCATGATGCGCTCGAAGCCGCGGCGGAAGGGCAGCAATCCTCCAATGCGCGTGATCTGGCCCTCGGCGAAGATGCAGACGACCTGGCCGCGTTGGATGGCGTCGGTGGCTTCGCGCAACGAGCGGATCATCTCGCGCGGACGCTGCGTGCTCGAGATGGGGATGGCGCGCATGATGCGCGCCCACGGCTTGATGAGCGGGTGGTTGTAAATGTCTTGAAAGATGAGGAAGCGGATGAAGCGGTCGGTGGAAGCGACCAGCAGCAGCGCATCGACGAACGAGAGATGGTTCGAGACCAGCAGCGCGCCGCCCCGTTCGGGGATGTTCTCGCGTCCTTCGAGGCGGATCTTATAAACCGTGCGGGTGGCGAACCACAGGCCAAGGCGGAGCAGCGCGGCGGGCAGCAGCCAGAGCGCGTAGATCGTGGCCGCCACGATGATGACGCCGGCAGCAAAGAAGATGGCGCGCGGTGGAAGTCCGGCGGTGGTCTGGAGAACGAAGTAGACGCCGGCGGCTAAAGCCACGCCGATGAAGGAAAGCAGGTTGGCGGCGGCGATCACGCCACCTTTACGGTCTTCCGGCGGGCGATGCTGGATGGCGGCGTTGATGGGGACGGCGAAGAATCCAGCAAAGAATCCAAGCATGCCGAGCAGCAGCATGGCGGAGCGCAGGTCACGCCCGAAGTAGGCGAGCAGCATGGCGAAGATGCTCATGCCGATGGTGCCCAGCGGGATGAGCCCGTACTCGATCTTGTGTCCGGAGACGAAGCCGGCGATGAGCGAGCCCACGCCGATGCCAATGGCCACGGCGGCAAGCAGGTATCCGTTCTCGGTGTCGTGCAGCTTGAGATAGTCGTGGCCGAAGAAATAGATGTTGTTGGTGAGCAGCGCGGCGATGAAGAAAAAGAATGTGTTGCCCGCGACGCAGAGCGTGAGGACGTTGTCCTGGCGGATGAGCTGGATCTTCTCCCCC
This sequence comes from Acidobacteriota bacterium, assembly GCA_030774055.1. Classification (NCBI taxonomy): domain Bacteria; kingdom Pseudomonadati; phylum Acidobacteriota; species Acidobacteriota bacterium. The sequence continues at coordinate 11,478 of JALYLW010000063.1, read as the reverse complement.
AGGTCGGCGACGAAGTTCGCGCGGAAGCGGCGCGCGGGCGCGGCGGCGGGCACGCGCGCGATGCCGAAGCTGGTGGCAAGTCCGAAGACCGAGAGCGCCAGCAGGATGGCGCCGGAGAGCCAGGCGCGTCCGTGGAAGGTGTCTGAAAAGAACGCGCCCGCGATGGAGCCGGTGAGGATGGCGAGGAATGTCCCCAGCTCGATGATGCCGTTTCCCCATGACAAGCGGTCGGTGGGGAGGAGTTCGGGGAGCAGTCCGTACTTGGACGGTCCGAACAGCGCTGCCTGCGTGCTGAGCAGGAAGACGGCGGCGAGCAGCACGTAGATGTTGCCGCGCCAAAGGCCGGCGAGCGCGACCAGCATCACACCGATCTCCATCGCTTTGGTGGCGATGGTGACGGTGCGCTTGCTGAAGCGGTCGGCGAAGTATCCGCCGGCCATCGAGAAGAGGATGAAAGGGATGGAAAAGAGCGCGTTGATGAGCGTGCTGTAGCGGTTGCGCGTGCCTTCGGCCACACCCAGCGAGAGCACGAAATAAATCGCCAGGTTCTTGAGGACGTTATCGCTGAACGCGCCTTGGAACTGCGTGACGATGAGCGCCCAGAAGCCGCGGATGGAGGGCGCGGGCGGACGCGGCTCGGGCTGCGGCGACGTGGCGGCAGTACTCATGAGTTGGCGGGGCGTGATTCTATCCCATCCGTAGAACGCGACAGCAGATTCCGCTTGCAAGCAAAGGGCGTGTCCGGCAGAGTCTTTCGTTCGCTTGGCGGGGAGGTTCTTCGAGCAACACAAGACCAGCTACGGCCGTGAAGCCGTGGCGGGACTGACCACGTTCATGACGATGAGCTACATCATCGTGGTGAATCCAGCGATCATGGCGGCGGCGGGACTGCCGCGCGAAGCGCGATGTGAAGCCGGGCCTGTGGGTGCTGGCTGGGATTGTCGCTGGCGTTCTTCGTGTTTCATCCCTACGTGTGAGGCTCACGAAAGGTTTGGTTGCGCTAGGGCTTCCTCGACTCGCGCTCGTCTCGCGGAGCGGGACTTGCGCTTCGCTCGGAATGACAAGCAAAAGGGGCCGGCGATGCGCCGGCCCCAGTGTCTTTCTTCTTTCAGTATCCCTACTTCTGTTTCTTGTTCCAGTCGTCGCGCGACAGCACCGTGATGGGCGCGAGCTTCTTCCCTTCCAATCCGGGATTGACCGTGGGCAGCGCCTTATCCGTTGCGGCTTTGAAGTCTGCTGCGGCTTTGTCGAGACGTCCACTCATGGTGTCGAAGTTATCGAACTGGTCTTGTGTGGGGCGTCCGTCGTATTGATTGACGGCGCCGTAGAGGGTGCCGAGTTTTTCACGGATGCGCTCCTCGCCGGTGATGCCGCCGCCTTCCTTCACGGCGACGAGCCGGCTGCGCAGCGCTTCCATGTCGGCGGCGAGCGCGTCAAGTTGAGCGCGCACGGCGTCGCCGGCGGGCAGCTTGGCGGCGCGTTCGCGGGCGGCGTCGCGGGTGGCGACCACATTCTCGACCAGGTAGGTCAAGTCGGTGAGCCGGTTGTAGAGCTTCATCACCAGGTCATGCTGCGCCAGGCGGTCCGCGATGGTGTGGGTGGAGCGCGGATCGGGGGCGAGCTTGAGCTGCGTGGTGTAAGTCTCTTTGCCTTTCGTCATCTTCACCGTGTAGGTGCCGGGCGCGAGGCGCGGCCCGTAGAGCGCGTACGGGTTCTGGATGAGCGAAGCGCCGCCCGGGACCTTCGGCGGCTTCAGGCGCGTGGGAATCTCCATGCGGACGAGCCCCTTGCGCTTGTTGCCGGGCTGGGTGGTGACGAGGTTCCCTTTCGCGTCGGTGATCTCGAGCTTCAGATCGCCGAAGATGTGGCGCTTCTTCTGGTAGTAGGCGAGGGCGGCGTTCTCGCTGAGCGCGCGGCCATCCCACTCCTGGTCGCCATCGAAGCGCTGCTCGTTGAGCGGGATGGGCAGCACGGAATCGCGCACCGGGAGGAAGGCAACGTCGGCGTTGAGCACCGCAGCCGTCATGTTGCGGATAGGCGTGAGGTCGTCGACGATGTAGAAGCCGCGCCCGTGGGTAGCGATCAGCAGGTCGCCATCCCGCGGATGCACCTGCACATCGCGCACTGGGACGCTGGGCAGGTTGCCGGTGAACTGCGCCCAGTCCTGGCCACCATCGAGCGAGAGGAAGAGACCGAACTCGGTGCCCACGAAAAGCAGGTTCGGCTTCACCGGGTCTTCGCGGATGACGTGGGCGAATCCGGTCATGGCTGAGGTCGCGAGCGCGGTCCAAGTCTGGCCGAAGTCTTTCGTCACGTAGACGTAGGGCTTCATGTCGCCGGTCATGTGGCCGTCGAAAGTGGCGTACGCGGTGCCGGGAGCGAAGCGGCTCGCGCTGATGCTCGACACCCAGGTATTCGCGGGCAGACCGGGGATGTTTTTGGTGAGGTTCTTCCACGTCTTACCACCGTCGCGGGTGAGCTGCACGTTGCCATCGTCGGTGCCCACCCAGATGACGAGAGCGTTCAGGGGCGACTCGGAGATGGCGAAGATGGTCTCGTATTTCTCCGCGTCGGAGTTATCGACGGTCACGCCGCCAGACTCCTCCTGCTTCAACCACTCCGGATTGCCGGTGGTGAGGTCGGGCGAGATGCGGTCCCAGGTATCGCCGCGGTTGGTGGAGCGCATGAGGAACTGGCTACCCAGGTAGAGGTTGCCGGACTTCGCGCCCAGGTGCATGCCGGTGTTCCAGTTGAAGCGCAGCTCGGGCTCGGTGGGACGCGGCAGGGGGCGGATGTCTTTCATCTCGCCGGTGGATTTGCGCACGCGCGAGGCATGTCCGCCCTGGTATTCGACGTAGACGATGTCGGGATCCTTGGGCTCGACCATCGCCCAGAAGCCGTCGCCAAAGCCGATGTTGCGCCAGTGGCGGTTGTAGACGCCTCCGGGATAGGTCGAGGGGCCCATCCAGGTGCCGTTATCCTGCAATCCGCCATAGACGTTGTAGGGACGATCCATGTCGTAGCTCACATGGTAGAGCTGGGCGATAGGGATGTTGGAGAGAAAGCGGAAGTGCGCGCCGCGGTCGGGTGACTGGTAAACGCCGCCGTCGGTGCCCACGAGCAAACGCTCGTTGTTCTGGGGATCGACCCACACGGCGTGATAATCGCCGTGCGCGCCGCCGCCCTCGCCGAGGCCGGTGCCGGAAAAGGTCTTGCCACCGTCATCGGAGACGGTGAAGTTGAAGCCCGGCTTGTAGACGCGGTCCGGATTGGTGGGATCGACCACCAGGCGAGCAAAGTAGAACGGGCGCCCGGTAAGGTTGAAGGCGTTGTTCATCTCCTTCCACGACGCGCCGGCATCATCGGAACGATAGAGCGCGGTGTGTTTTGCCTCGACGAGGGCGTAGACGCGATTCGGCTGCGAGGGCGCGACCGCCACCGCGATGCGGCCGATGGGGTCTTGCTCGCCGCCGGCGGGCAGGCCGTTGGTGAGCTTCGTCCAGGTCTTGCCGCCGTCGGTGGATTTGAAGAAGCCACTCTTCGGGCCGCCCGACTCGAACGCATAAGGCTTGCGACGGAACTGCCACATGCCGGCGTAAAGCACATTGGGATCGGTGGGGTCCATGGAAACATCGGCACAGCCGGTGTTCTCGTCGACGGCGAGGACCTTGGTCCAGTTCTTGCCCGCGTCGGTGGTCTTGTAGAGGCCACGTTCCTGGTTGGCGTTCCAGAGATGGCCGGTGGCGCAGACGTAGACCGTGTTCGAATCTTTGGGATTGATGGCGATGCGCGCGATGCGCTCGGAATCTTTCAGCCCGATGAACTCCCAGCTGTCGCCGCCGTCTTTCGAGCGGTAGAGCCCGCCGCCGAGCGAGACGCTGTTGCGCGTCCACGATTCGCCGGTGCCCACCCAGATGGTCTTGGGGTCGTTGGGATCGATCTTGATGGCGCCGATGGAAAGCACCGGCTGCTTATCGAACATGGGCTTGAAGGTGACGCCGCCGTCTTTCGATCGAAAGACACCGCCGGCAGCCGCGCCCACGAAGATGGTGAGCTTCTGGCCTTCGTGCACGGCGTCGAGGTCGGCAACGCGTCCGCCGGTCTGGGCGGGCCCGATGGGCCGCGCTTCGTAGCCGCCGAAGGTGTCGGCATCGATCTGTGCCCGCGGTGCGGGCGCAACCGCGGCTGGCGCCGCCGCGGCGGACGCGGATGGCTTGGCGGGCGCTTTCTTCGCCGCGGCTTTTTTAGCCGGCGTCGTTTGTGTGGACCCAGTTTGGGCGGCGCCAGTTGGCGTGAACCCGGCCAGGGCCGATGCCGTGACCAGCAACACGAAGAGCACGGGGACGCGAAGGTCCCGGACACGCTGCCACATAGATTCCCTCATTCGATGGGTGACGGGGCCTAGTTCTTGGGTTTATCAGCCGTCTTCGGTTTCTCCGCGGGCGTGGTGGCCGCAGGCGCCGGCTCTTTCTTGTCCTTGTCTGCCGGTGGCGTTGCCGCCTTGGGAGCCGGAGGCGGCATCACGAACATGGCCGCGTCCACGGGGACGTTGAACTCATACTTCTCGACCGTGATCTTCTGGCGCTCGGGACGTCCCTTGGCGCCGCTGTCGATGGAGAAGGGCACGATCAGGCCATCGACTTCCTTGTAGTCGCCGATGTTGCTGTCGGTCTCCATCTCGGTGCCGCGTATGGTGCGCTTGCCCTCGGTCTTGACTTCGAGGAAGCTGTCGGCGTCGACGTAGATGGTCTCCACGTCGCCGTTGGCGCGGGTGAGCTTGAGCTTGTAGGCGTCTGAACCTTCAACCTTGTCCTTACCCAGCAGCTCGACCTTGTGGCCCTTGAGCTTGTAGTCGACGAGCGCGCCATCGATATCGGCCTGCTCTTTGACTTCCTTCACGTCGTCGGCGGTCATCTGCTCCGCATCCTTCTTGCCCTGGAACGGGACGATGGCCCACCCGGTCTTGCCGTCATACGCCTGTACGAGGGTGAGGCCCTGGACGGTGATTTCCATGCGCATCTGGTCGGGACGGCGCTGGTAGACGATGACCGGGGCTTCGATGCCGGGGCCCACCATCATCTTCCCGGTCGCCTTCATGGTTTTCACGGCCTTCAGCTTGGCCATGCCGCCGCGCGCCTCAATGTTCTTGGCGATGATCTGGTCGGCGGTCAGGTCTTGCGCGACCAAGGGCAGGGCGATGAGCAGGGCAAGGACTACGAGAAACAGCTTGCGTTGCATTCGGTGTTCTCCTCTAGAGATGGCTGGTGCGGGAGCCGCGTACGCCGCGAGGCCCAGAAACCGGCGCCCCTGGCGGCATGAATCGTTGATCGTTGATCGTTAGCTTGCGGGGGACGATTGGAAGATACCTGCCGCCTTTCGGACTGTCAATCCGCACCCTGGCTGCTGCGAGGGTTACGACTGGAGCGGCGTGGAAGTTCCAAGGATTTGGCGGTGTGGGCGATTTGACCGCCAAGAAGCCAACAGGAAACTGTTCCGCGGCTGACTCAGGCGACCTCCACGAGCTCTTTGTCTACATCGGGGGCGCCTTCAGCGCCGGCGGCAGCACGCACGTGAGTCCGTGCCAGCAGGACATAGATCGATGGCACCACGAACAGGGTGAATGCCGAGCCAATGATCATTCCGGTCACCAGCATCATGCCGATGCTGTTGCGAGCGCCGGCGCCTGGGCCCCGGGCAAACACGAGAGGCAGGTGTCCCATCACGGTAGCGGCGGTCGTCATCAGGATCGGCCGCAAGCGAGTGGTCGCAGCTTCGATCACGGCGTGCAGCTTGTCCTTTCCTTGTTCCTGAAGCTTGTTGGCGAACTCTACGATCAGGATGCCGTTCTTCGACACCAGTCCCACCAGGGTGATCAAGCCGATCTGGCTGTAAACGTTGAGGGTGGTGAGACCGAGGAACGAGAACAGCAGCGCACCCGAGAGGGCGAGGGGCACGGAGCCGGCAAGGATGATGAGCGGATCGCGGAAACTCTCGAACTGTGCCGCCAGCACGAGATAGATCAGGACGCCGGAGAGCAAGAACGTGGCGAAGAACGTTCCCCCTTCGGTGCGCAGCTGTCTGGACTCGCCCGCGTAGTCCACGGTGAAGCCCTGGCCGGGCGGCAGGATGGCCGCCGCTTCGGCCTCAAGCATTTTCAATGCGGTATCCAGCGATACGTTCGGCGGGATGACACCCTGGATGCGGACGGCATTCAGCTGCTGGAAGCGCTTGAGATTGCGGGGTTCCGTGGTGGTCTTCAACGTCGCAAAAGTCGAGAGCGGCACCAGCTTGTCACCCGCTCCGGTGACGTAGATGTCCTTGAGCTGATCGGTGGTGAGGCGTTCGGAGCGCTTGATCTGCGGGATCACCTTGTAACTGCGTCCCTGCACGCTGAACCGGTTCACGTAGTCGCCGCTGAGCATGGTGGCAAGGTCCGCGCCGGCCTTCGAAAGGTCCACGCCCTGCGCGCGCAGCTTGTCGCGATCGAAAACGACCTCGGTTTGAGGCTGGTCGAACTTCACGTCCGAATCCGCAAACATGAAAAGGCCGCTCGCCATCGCTTTCGTGACCAGCTGATTGGCAAATTGGTTGAGACGCTCCGGCTCAGCCGTGGACGCGATCACGAAATCCACCGGGAAATCTCCGCCTCCGGGAAGCGGCGCCGGCACCAGCGAGATGACGCGCACTCCCGGGATGGCGGAAAGCTTATTCGCTGCCTCCAGCTGAAGCTGCTGGGTACTCTTCTTGCGCTGGCTCCATGGCTTGGTCACCATGCCGCCAAATCCGCCACTCGGGCTCACGATCTGAAAAAAGCTCTCACCTTCGGGGAAGGAGCGATAGACATCCGAGACCTGCGACGCAAATAGCTGGGTCTGTTCCAAAGTGGCGTTCGGCGCGGCTTGGATCACGCCGAAGACAATACTTTGATCCTCACTCGGCGCCAGCTCCTTCTGCGAGAACATGTAGAAGGGGATGGTAAGGACCGCGACGATGGCCCACAGCACGAGCACGACCGGGCGGAACCGGAGCGTCCCGGTAAGAGCGCCGGTGTACGCGCGGCGGACAGTGTCGAAACGCCGATTGACCCAACCGGCGAAGCCGCGTTCGGCGTCTCCGCTGCGCAACAGCCGCGAACTCATCATGGGGGAGAGCGTGAGCGCGACGATGCCGGAAACGAGGACGGCTCCGGCCAGGGTGAATGCGAATTCGCGGAACAACGAGCCCGTCAACCCGCCCTGCAGGCCGATGGGGGCGTAGACCGCGGCCAAGGTGATGGTCATGGCGATGATGGGGCCGACCAGCTCGCGCGCGGCCTGGATCGCCGCCTCCATCGGCGGCGCGCCCAGTTGCAAGTGCCGCTCCACGTTCTCGACGATGACGATGGCGTCGTCGACCACCAGGCCGACGGACAGCACGATGGCCAGCAGCGTGAGCAGGTTGATGGTGAAGCCGGCAACCAGCATCAGGAATACGGCGCCGATAAGAGAGATGGGGATAGCTACGGCAGGGATGAGCGCGGAACGCGCCGACCCGAGGAAGAGGAAGATCACGATCACCACGATGATGAGCGTCTCGGTGAGCGTCTGGAACACCTCGTTGATCGCGTCCTGGATGTAGGCGGTCGAGTCGTAAGGGACGCTGCCTTTCATCCCGACCGGCAATTGCGCCTGCACTTCCTTCATCGCTTCGCGAACTTTTTTGATGACCTCGAGCGAGTTCGCCGTGGGCAGCACCCAGATCCCCATGAAGGTGGAATTCTGGCCGTTGAAGCGGACGTCGGAGTCGTAGTTCTCCGCGCCCAGCACCACGTCAGCGATGTCGCCGAGGCGGACGACCGCGCCATTCTCCTGCTTGACCACGAGCTGGCGGAATTCCTCCGCCGTCTTCAGATCGGTGTTGGCTACCAGGTTCACCGACACCATGGAGCCTTTGGTGCTTCCCAGCGCGGAGAGCGAATTGTTATTGGCGAGCGCGGTGCGCACCTGCGAGGGCGAGATGCCGAGCGCGGCCATGCGCTCGGGCTTCAGCCAGACGCGCATGGCAAAGGTGCGGTCGCCGAGGATGTCCGCGCGCTGCACGCCGCTGATGGCGCTCAGTTTGGGCTGCACCACGCGGGTCAGGTAATCGGTGATCTGATTCTGGTCGAGCGAGTCGGAAGAGAATCCCAGGTAGATGGAGGCGAACTGGTTGTCCGCCGTCTCCAACTCGATGACCGGCGCTTCGGCTTCCGGCGGAAGATCGTTGCGGACCTGCGCGACCTTGGCCTGGATCTGCGTGAGCGCCGCGTTGGTGTCGTAGTTGAGCTTCAGGTGCACGGTGATGGTGCTGACGCCCTGCGCGCTCGATGACTCCATGAAGTCGATGCCATCGGCGCTGGCGATCACGCGCTCCAAAGGAGTGGTGATGAAACCGCGCACCAGATTGGCGTTGGCGCCGATGTAAGCGGTGGAGACACGCACGATGGCAATATCACTGCGCGGATACTGCCGCACGCTCAGCGACCGGATGGACTGCAATCCGGCGATGAGGATCACCAGGTTCACGACGATGGCGAGGACCGGACGCCGGATGAAAAGGTCGGTCAATCTCATTTAGCGGTCCTCGACCTTGGGTGACTGGTTGTTGGAAGGCTGCACATTGTTGTTGGGCTTGACGGCGGCGCCGTTGCGCAGCTTGAACAGGCCGGAGGTCACGACCTCTTCCCCGACCTTGACGCCCGAGGTGACCGCGACCTGGTCGCCGCGTGCCGCGCCAAGTTTTACGAACTGCTGGCGCACTCCGCGGTAGCTCTCGCCCTTGGGGCCTTTCAGGTCTGCGACCACGAAGACCGAGTCGCCGTAAGGCGCGTAGCTGATCGCGGACGCCGGCAGCGTGATCACGCTATCGCTCGATCCGAATGAGAGCTTGGTCTGCACGAACATGCCAGGATGTAATCTGCGTTCGCGGTTCGGGAATGTGGCCTGCACCTGGACGTTACGGGTGGCCGGGTCCACAACGGAATCGATCGCCGTAACCCGGCCGGCGAAGTCCGCGGTCGCATCCTCATCGGCGGTGGCGTGAACGGCCTGCCCAGACTTCAACCCGCTGAGCGCTTGCTGCGGTACGGAGAAATTCACGTAAATAGGATCGAGCGCCTGTAGCGGCACGATAGGGGCGCCGCCGGCAAGGTATTGCCCCAGATTCACTTGACGGATCCCCAGCATCCCCGAAAATGGCGCGCGGATGGTCTTGCGCGCGATCGTCGCACGGATCTGCACTACCTTGGCGTCGCGTGTGCGCTGCTCGGCGGTCGCGCGGTCATACTCCAGGCGCGATATCACGCCTTCCTTGACCAGTTCCTCATAGCGCCGGAAGTTCACATTCGCAAGCTCGCGCTGCGCCTCGGCGTCCGCCAGTTGCGCTTGCTCCTCCCGCGTATCGAGCTGTACCAGGACGTCCCCGGCAGCGACCGGTGCGCCGGACTCAAAGCTGATCTTCTGTACGATGCCGGGGAGATCGGCGCTGACCGTGACGCCGCGGATCGCCACCACGCTGCCGATCGAGTTGACGGTCGCCGGCCACGCTTCCTCGCGCGCCACCATCGTGGTGACCGCTTCCGGAGGCGGCTGAAAGCTGGCTTGCGCCGCGATGGCGCCCTTTACCTGGCGAAACTTCACGAAGCCAAGGCCAGCCAGCAGTAGCGCTGTGACCGCAAGCATCAAGAGCATCCGTCTAGCCATGAAACCTCATTTACCTTCTACCAAGAATAATCGGAAAGCTGTTCCCGGTCCGTGTATTGCATGAGATTTCCCAGGAAACGAAAAAGATTCTGAAATTGCAGGTGTCAGTTCGGCAGCATATCGGCGCCGGATCGTCGGCCGCGACCCTAGAGGGAGGGGGGAACTCCCTGCCGTTTGCAAACCCGTTCCCGCTCGATTACAACGAAGCGTCTTTTCTTCGAGGGGCGCCGCAACGCTACTCGCCACGGGCTTCGCCCTCAGCTCCTGCTGCGCGCCCCTCGCACTCTGCTCGCGCGGTACGGCGCTCGCTCCGTGCTCACCCGTTGCAAAGGCGTCCCCGCTCGATTACAACGAAGCGTCTAATAAAAGACTTCGTGACTCCACTCCACGGGTGATGTGATGAAAGCTCGTTCTCTGTCCTCTCTCCTGACCTCGTCCTGCTTTCTTTTGGGCAGCGTGCTTTTTGGCAGCGTGCATGCGGCGGCCGAGCCGGTGACTTTCCGGCAAGCGGTCGAGCTGGCGCTGCGCCATAGCGGGACGATGGCCATCGCCGCGGCCGATCAGCAGCGCGCGCACTCGAACTATCTCGAGCTGCGCAACCTGTACCTGCCGCAGGTGACGCTGGGGTCGGGGCTGGGATGGTCGTATGGGTATCCCATGTCGATCGAGGGTTCGGCGCCCACCATCTTCAACGTGGACACGCGGCAGTACGTGATCAACGCCGCCAACCAGGCATTCATGAGGGCGGCAAAACTCGACTGGCAGGCGAGCGGGCTGAACATCCAGGACAAGCGCAACCAGGTGATCCTTGAGACCGCGAGCGCGTATACCGAGCTCGACAAGCTCACCAGCTCGCTCAAGGTGATGCAGCAGCAGGAGCAGTCGGCGCAACGCATGGAGCAGATCACCGGCGAGCGCGTGCGCGCGGGCGTGGATTCCGAGATGGTGATGACGCGGGCGAAGCTGGGTACGGCGCGCGTCCACATGCGGATGGCGCAGACGCAGGGCGCCGCCGATGTGCAGCGCCTGCGACTCTCACAACTCACCGGGCTCGCGCCTGAAGCGATCGAGACGGTGACCGAGAGCGTGCCGAAGATGCCCGAGGTGAGCCAGGACGACGACCTCAGCAAGCGGGCGATGGAATCGAGTCCCACGGTGAAGGTGGCGGAGCAAAACGCGCTGGCGCAGAAGATGCGCGCCGAAGGCCAGCACAAGACGCTGTATCCGCAGGTCGACCTTGCCGGTTCGTACGGCATGTTCGCGCGCTTCAACAATTTCGAGGACTTCTTTAAGAAGTTCCAGCGCCACAACGCGAGCTTCGGACTGGCCATCCGCTTCCCCCTCTTCGATTTTGCCGGGCGCGCGCATGCCGAGGCGGCCGACGCTCAGGCCATCCGCGCCAAGAAAGAGGCCGAGGGAGTGAAGGAGCAGGTGTCGTCGGAGACGCTGCGGCTGCAGCGCATCGTGCGGCAACTGGCGGCGGCGCGCGAGGTGGCGCGCCTCGAGCATCAGCTGGCGCGAGGCGATTCAGATGCGATGAACGCGAAGGTGGAAGCCGGCACGGCCAGCCCACGCGATCGGGAGGAGATGCGCGTGGCGGAGTCCGACAAATATTCCCAGTTCCTCGACACCGATTACGAGCTGATGAAGGCGCAGATGCAGTTGCTGCGCATGACGGGAGACATCGAGGGCTGGGCGCTGAAATAAATTTCAGATTGACGATTGCCGATTGCCGAATCTGGCGCGGGCGGGACGCCCG